>NZ_JAPCJD010000042.1:0-35567 GCF_027707845.1 Aeromonas sp. QDB14
GCCCGAGAAACCCGAGCCGGAGCAAAAAGAGGCTGCTTAAAACAGCTTTGCGCGACAACTATCTTGAAAAACGCCGCTGGTCTCCACCCGGTATCGACAGGCGGGTGGACTAGCCCTGCTGGAGTGGCATAGGCCGTACACCGGGCGACACCGGGATGTAGTCTGGTCAATGCCTCCCTTGCTGTCAGGTTTATCCTGATCGGTTTATCGCTCCCTAACCTTGTCCCGTCCCGTTATCTCTTCAACCTGGAGATATAGGGGATATTCCGGTACTTGTGCTCCCAGGGCAGGCCGTAGCCCACCAGCAGGTCATCGCTCGTCATCTCGTAGGCATAAAACTGCTCGGCGGGGATAGCCACGCGCCCCGGTTTGACAAACAGGGTCGCGATGGACAGCGAGCGTGGCGCGAATGCCTGCAGGTGCGCGACCAGCCGCTTCATGGTGCCCCCCGATTCGATGGCGTCGTCCATCAGGATGACGTCTCTGCCCCGGATGCCGACATTGTCGTGAAAGACGATGGGAGAGGCGTTGTGGCGCTCCCCCGGAGTGTGGGGGCAGGAGATGTAGTCCATGGCGATATCAAAGCGCAGCGCCCTGACGATATCGGCGGTAAACAGCATGCCGCCCGGCACCACGGTGATCACCACCGCCTCCGTGAATCGCGCGTTGAGCCGTTTGGCGATGACCTCGACGCCGAGCGCAATGTCCTCGGTTTTCAATACCACGTCGCCGAAAACAGGGTTTCTCATGGCAGCTCCTGACAGGTTGTAGAAAGAGGGGTGGCCCGGGGTGCCAGCCCCACGCCTCTGCTGAGGAGCAGGGCCAGCACCATCAGCAAAACGACGCCGTGGAGGGCAGCCGGCAGACCGAAGGCGTCGGCGACAAAGCCGACCAGGGCGGGGCTGGAGAACACCCCGACATAGCCCAGGGTGGCGTCGCTTATCTGGGCGTTCAGTTTGGCTAAGGGGATGATGGAGGCCCAGGCCGCCGTGGCAAAGCCCGAGCATAAGAAGGTGGCTCGGGTGGCGAGCCGCTCGTGCCGGGGCCGCCGACTGGAGAGTGTGGACAACATGGGGTCTCCTTGGATGACAGTCGAAGGAGGGGGCTGTGCCTGGGATCCTCCGAGCGAGGAGGTCATGCTATGATCATTTCGAGCTCATATGAACAAAAATGACCTTTTATTTGTTTGTGTGTGTTCATTGTGGCGATATGATGACCGCGGTCAGCATGCATACATCCGAGGTAACAGCATGATCACGCTCATCATCACGGACATGGACGGCACCTTCCTCATATAGCAGGGGGGATAACAACCGAGCCCTGTTCGCCGAGGTGGTTGCCGCCATGGCGCAGCAGGGGATAGATTTTGCGCCCTGCACGGGAAAACAGGTCGACCGGGTCGAGGCGCGGCTGGGGGCGCAGAGCGCGAATTTCTGGATCCTGGAAGACAGCGCCACCCGCATCAAGCACTAGGGGCGCTACGTCTATCAGTCGCTGCTGGGTAACGCCCTGGGCCTGGCCATCATCCGTCGGTTGGAGCGTCTGCCGGGCGAGCATATCGTCATCGCCTGCACGGCGGCCTGCGCGACGATCCGGGAGGCGGTGCCGGATCATCTGAAAGCCTTGGTGCGTCGCTCCTACACCCAGGTGCAGACGGTCGCCGATTTTGGCGACATCACCACGGACGTTGTGAAGATCACCCTCTATGACAAGCAGGGCCGCTGCCTGGATCTGCGGGGCCAGCTTGGCGAGTGTGATGACGAGGCCTACATAGTGGCGTCCGACAAGCAGTGGATAGACATCGCCAATGCCGGCGTGCACTAGGGGACAACGGTGGCCAGGTTGCAGCAGCTGGTCGGCGCCGGTCGCCATGAGACCCTGGTCTTTGGCGACGGGCTCAATGACATCGAGCTGATGGCGTGCGCCGACTTCAGTTTCGCCATGCGCAATGGCCACGACGGACCAAGGATGCCGCCCATTTCATCACCCGCTCGAACGATGAAGACGCCGTCATGCACACCATCTTGCAACTGCTCGCACTGCAGAGGCTGGGGGCGTGAGGCGGGCCGGGCGATGATCGCCCGGCCATTACAAGGGAACACCATGGACAAGTATTCACCGGAGGAGCGACGGCTCCTCATTCTGGATCTGCTGGCCGCGCACCACAAAGTGATGGCGGCGGAGCTGGCGGAGCCGCTGGGCACCACGGAGGCGACCATCAGGCGGGATCTGCGCTATCTGGCCGATGAGGGGCGCTGCAAGCGCATTCACGGTGGCGCCATCTCCCTGTCGCCCCAGACGGGGACCCTGACCGAACGCAGCACCCAGCATGTGGCGCAGAAGCAGGCCCTGGCCGTGGCCGCCCTGAGCCTGGTCAAACCGAACCAGCTGATCTTCCTGGATGCCAGCAGCACCCACCTGCTGCTGGCCTCCCTCATGCCGGAACACCAGGGCCTGACGGTGGTGACCAACAGCCCGGCTATCGCCTGCCGGCTGCTGGAGAGACCAGGCATCAGGACCATCCTCATCGGTGGCGAGCAGGATCCGCTGGTCGGCGGGGCCGTCGACATCACGGCGGCCGAGGGCATCAACAAGTTCCGCTTCGACCTCGGCTTTCTGGGGGTCTGCGCCTGGTCCTCGGATCTCGGCTTTAGCGCCGTGCATTACCAGGACAGCGAGTTCAAGCGCCGGGTCGCGGAGCGTTGCGGCTCGCTGGCGGTGCTGTGCAATGACGACAAGCTGGAGTCCCTGGCCTCCTACCCCTTCCTGCACGCCGCGGATCTCGACTACCTGATCTGCACCCGGCAGGACCCCGCCCTGCTCAAGGCGTTAGAAGGTGAGGGCTGCACCGTGATCACCGCCGGCTGATGCCGCCGCGAGAAGAGCGGGGAGAGGCCGGGGGCTGGAAGCGGCCCATAAAAAACGCCCCGTTAGCGGGGCGTTGGGAACGGGGCGCCTGCCAGCGTCATCAGGCGAGGTCGAAGCGATCCAGATTCATCACCTTGGTCCAGGCCGCCACGAAGTCCTTCACGAACTTCTCCTTGGCATCCGCACTGGCGTAGACCTCCGCCAGGGCGCGCAGCTGGGAGTTGGAACCGAACACCAGATCGACCCGGGTTCCGGTCCACTTCACCTTGCCGCTCTGGCGATCACGGCCTTCATAGACTCCCTGGCTGCCCGCCTCCGGCTTCCACTCCGTGCCCATGTCGAGCAGGTTGACGAAGAAGTCGTTGGAGAGGGTACCCGGGGCGGCGGTAAAGACCCCGTGGCAGTTGCCCGCGTTGGTGCCGAGCACCCGCATACCGCCCACCAGTACCGTCATCTCGGGGGCACTCAGGGTGAGCAGCTGCGCCTTGTCGATCAGCATGGTCTCCGCGAAGCCCGCACACTCGCCCGCGTAGTTGCGAAATCCATCTGCGAGGGGCTCGAGCACGGCAAAGGAGTCGACATCGGTCTGGGCCTGGGAGGCGTCCATGCGACCTGGAGTGAAGGGCACGGTCACGGCGACACCGGCTCTCTTCGCGGCCTGCTCGACCCCTACGCCGCCCGCCAGCACGATGAGATCGGCGAGGGAGACCCGCTTGCCGCCGGTGGCGGAAGCGTTGAAGGTCTGCTGTATCCCGTCGAGGGCCTGAAGCACTTTCGCAAGCTGGGCAGGCTGGTTCACGGCCCACTCCTTTTGCGGTGCCAGGCGGATGCGGGCACCGTTGGCGCCACCGCGTTTGTCAGAGCCACGGAAGGTGGACGCGGAAGCCCAGGCGGTCGACACCAGCTCAGCCACGGACAGGGAGGTCGCCAGGATCTGCTCCTTGAGCAGGGCCACGTCCTTGTCATCGATCAGGGGATGATTGACGGCGGGGATGGGGTCTTGCCAGATCAGCTCCTCTTGGGTACTTCCGGCCCCAGGTAGCGGGCAATGGGGCCCATGTCGCGGTGGGTCAGCTTGAACCAGGCGCGGGCGAAGGCATCGGCAAAAGCCTGCGGATCCTCGTAGAAGTGGCGGGAGATCTTGCCAAACTCGGGGTCAAAGCGCAGGGTCAGGTCGGTAGTGAGCATGGTCGGCTTGTGGAACTTGCCCGGGATGTGCGCATCGGGAATGATCTCCGGGGCATCCTTGGCCACCCACTGCTTGGCGCCGGCTGGCGATTTGGTCAGCTCCCACTCGTAGTTGAACAGATTTTCAAAGAAGTTGTTGCTCCACAGGGCCGGTGTCTTGGTCCAGGTCACTTCGAGCCCGCTCGAGACGGTGTCCTTGCCATGGCCGCTGCCGAAGTCGCTCATCCAGCCGAGGCCCTGGGCCTCCAGAGGCGCGGCTTCCGGCTCTGGCCCCTTGTGGGATTCGGGCGCGGCGCCGTGGGCCTTGCCGAAGGTGTGGCCGCCCGCGATAAGGGCGACCGTCTCTTCATCGTTCATGGCCATGCGACCGAAGGTGGAACGGATGTCCTTGGCAGCCTCCATGTAGTCACCGCTGGCGTTGGGCCCTTCCGGGTTGACGTAGATGAGGCCCATGTGGGTGGCCCCGAAGGGGGCCGTGAGCTCGCGATCGCCCTTGACCCGATCGGGATCGACCCCGAGCCAGGCAATTTCATCCCCCCAGTTGACGTCCTGATCCGGCTCCCACACGTCGGGCCGCCCACCGCCAAAGCCGAAGGTGCGAAAACCCATGGTCTCCAGGGCGACGTTGCCGGCGAGGATCAGCAGATCGGCCCAGGAGATCTTGTTGCCGTATTTCTGCTTGATGGGCCAGAGCAGGCGACGGGACTTGTCGATGTTGACGTTGTCAGGCCAGCTATTGAGGGGGGCGAAGCGCTGTTGGCCACGGCCGCCACCACCGCGACCGTCGGTGGTGCGATAGGTGCCCGCAGCATGCCAGGTCATGCGGATGAACTGGGGGCCGTAGTGACCGAAGTCCGCCGGCCACCACTCCTGGGAATCCGTCATCAGCTTGACCAGATCTCTCTTGAGTGCCTTGTAATCCAGGCTGGCGAAGGCCTTGGCGTAGTCAAAGTCCTTGTCCATGGGATCGGCGCCGGGGGAATGCTGATGCAGCAGATCCAGCCGCAACTGGTTCGGCCACCAATCTCGATTGGTTCTGCCGACGCCGGCGGTGTGGTTGAAGGGGCATTTGCTTTCTTCACTCATCTCTGTCTCTCCTTGGCAGTCATGTGCAATGCAGACAACTCAGTATGGGAACTTTTCCTGCAACCGGCGGGGCATGTGACAGGTTAGGCCTTGGACCGGCATCGGGGGGTTATCAATAACTCCTTATATTTCAGCTAATTGATTAAGAATGGGATGACCGTATTACGAAAAGATGAATCGGTGCCATCGAATTTGGCTGCTCCTGGACAAGGGATAAGAGAAGGAAGGAGCGCCCTGGCAGCCGTGTTATCAATTTTTTTATCCATAACACGAGGGATCAGACCTGGACTTGCGCTGGGTCATGGCATGAGGAGGGCTTGTCTTGAGCGGGGCAGAAAACCCCATTTTTGTGACGGCGGTCCGGATTGCGTCCTGAGCAGGGCGCCGAGCGCCAGAGGATGGGGTGGGGGCGTTGCGCCAAAAAGCGGACGGCGCAGAAACAAAAAGACCGGCCAGTGGCCGGTCCAAACAGACAGCGTGCTGCTGTCTCATCAGGCTGATCCCAGCCTGGAGGGGAATAATGGGGTGGCTGATGGGGCTCGAACCCACGACAACCGGAATCACAATCCGGGACTCTACCAACTGAGCTACAGCCACCACTGAAATCTGCCTTCGATACAGCAATCAAACTCATGTGTATCTATGGCGCGCCCTGCAGGATTCGAACCTGCGACCCACGGCTTAGAAGGCCGTTGCTCTATCCGACTGAGCTAAGGGCGCGTTGTATCAAGAAATCCGGGGATTTCCCGATGAACCTGGTCGGTGATAAAGGATTCGAACCTTTGACCCTCTGGTCCCAAACCAGATGCGCTACCGGGCTGCGCTAATCACCGAAAATTCGCCATCCAGCATACCTTCGGCGGCACCACTGGACAACGGGCGGGCATCATACCCAAGCGCCAAAGTCAGCGTCAACGACTTTTTCCGCCAGTAAATTCAAGTGCCTACTTATTGCCCTCCCTGCGAGAGCCGCTAACACCCGCGCCAAAAAAATGCGACAATGCGCCGCAGTTGAACACATGGTGAGTGAAGAACGATGTCTGCCAAAATCATTGATGGAAAACAGGTTGCGCAAACGATTCGCAATCAGGTCGCCGCGCAAGTCCAGCAGCGGTTGGCGCAGGGGAAACGGGCACCGGGTCTGGCGGTGATCCTGGTGGGGCTGGATCCGGCCTCCCAAGTCTATGTGGGCAGCAAACGTCGCGCTTGTGAAGAGGTGGGATTTGTTTCCCGCTCCTATGACCTCAGCGCCACGGCGACACAAGCGGAGCTGCTGTCCCTGATCGACCAGCTCAACGAGGATCCGGAAGTGGACGGCATCCTGGTGCAGTTGCCCTTGCCGGCCCACTGCGATACCACCCAGGTGCTGGAGCGCATTCGTCCCGACAAGGACGTTGATGGCTTCCATCCCTACAACGTGGGTCGTCTGGCCCAGCGCATCCCGGCGCTGCGACCCTGCACCCCCAAGGGGATCATGACCCTGATCGAGACCACAGGCGTCAAGACCCATGGTCTGCATGCGGTGGTGGTCGGGGCTTCCAACATCGTGGGGCGCCCCATGACGCTGGAGCTGCTGCTGGCCGGTTGCACCACCACCACCTGTCACCGCTTCACCCAGGATCTGGAAACCCAGGTGCGCCGGGCCGACTTGCTGGTCGTGGCAGTGGGCAAGCCCAACTTCATTCCGGGGGAGTGGGTCAAACCCGGTGCCCTGGTGATCGACGTGGGCATCAACCGCCTTGCGGACGGCTCCCTGGTGGGAGATGTGGAGTATGAGACCGCGCGCAATCACGCCGCCTTCATCACGCCGGTACCGGGGGGCGTGGGCCCCATGACGGTCGCCAGCCTGATGGAGAACACCCTGAGCGCCTGCCAGGATTACCACGACGCCTGATGAGGGCGACGGGCAGAAAAGAGAAAGGGAAGGCATTGCCTTCCCTTTTTTATTGCGTCACTCCCCCGGATCGCTACTGGATATCAGAGGAGGGCCAGGGCGGCGGCCAGATCGGCAATCAGGTCGTCGGCGTCTTCCACCCCGATGCTGAAGCGGATGAGATCGTCATTGACTCCGGCGGCGAGGCGGCTTGCCTCGTCCATGGCGGCGTGGGTGGTGCTGGCCGGATGGCAGGCCAGGCTCTCGAGATCGCCCAGACTCACCGCCTGCACGAAGAGTTGCAGGTTGTCGAGCAGGGTGGCGCAGCGCTCAAACCCGCCTTCCAGCTCGATGCTCACCATGCCGCCAAAGCCGCTGGCGAAGGCGCCGAGGGCATCGTGGCCCGGATGGCTGGCAAGGCCCGGGTAGATCACCTTCTTCACCGCTGGGTGGGCATCCAGGAACTCGGCCACCTTCTGGGCGTTGTGCAGGTGGGCATCCATGCGCAGGGGAAGGGTCTTGACCCCCCGTTGCAGCAGGTAGGCCTCCTGGGGGCCGATGGGGGAGCCGATGTGCTTGAGGGCCACGGTGCGAATCGACTTCATCAGCTCATGACGACCCGCCACCACCCCGGCGATGATGTCGCCGTGGCCGCCCAGGTACTTGGTGCCGCTGTGCATGACGATGTCGATGCCAAGCTCGAGCGGGCGCAGCAGATAGGGGGTGAGGAAGGTGTTGTCACACACCGTGATGGCTCCCACCTTGCGGGCCGCCTCCACCACCACCCGCGGATCCACCACCTTGAGGGTGGGGTTGGTCAGGGTTTCAAAGAGTACCACCTTGGTGGCGGGGCGGATGTTGGCAAGCAGCGCCTGATCGCTCTCGTAGGCGGTGATCTTGATGCCGGCGCGGCTGAAGGTCTGCTTGAGGAAGGCATCGGTGCCGCCGTAGAGGGGGCCGATATAGGCCACTTCATCACCGCTGTCGGCCAGGGCATACATGATGGCACTCACCGCCGCCATGCCGCTGGCCACCACCAGTGACTCATCTGCACCTTCGAGGGCTGCCAGCTTCTGCTCCAGTTCGGCGGTGGTGGGGTTGCCAAAGCGGCTGTAGATGAAGCCGGGGGCTTGACCTGCGAAGCGCTCCTTGCCCGCCTGGGCGTTGAAGTAGCTGAAGGTGCTGCTCTGGTAGAGCGGGGTGGTGAGGGCGCCGGTCTGGGGATCGATCCGCTGGCCGCTGTGCACGCTCATGGTCTTGAATTTCATTTTTGTACTCCGTCATTGCCAGGCTGTTGCCCGACTGCTTGTGTTATCCGGGGCGCCATCGCGCCCCTTTTCTCATGTCGTGTGGCGGGTTGTCAGACTAGCGTTGGCTCGCGCTGCGGCTCGCCTGCATAGTGGCGGGCCGCCACATCCGGGTGGGAGCGCAGCCTCCCCTTGAGCACGTTTTCCCCCACCTGATAAAAGAGCGGGTTGGCGGGATCGCTCTGGGGCCCTTCGGCCAGCGCCGCCAGCTCGGGGGAGAGGCTAAGCAGTGGCACAGTCGCATCCAGCCTTGCCGCCATGAAGAAGGCGCAGGAGAGGCGCGATACCCCGGGAGGGGGGCTCACCACCCGGTGCAGGGTGGCCTTGAGGTAGCCGTCGGACGCGAGCTCCAGCAGCTCGCCGATGTTGACCACCAGGGCGCCCGGCAGGGGGGGCGCGGGGATCCAGCCATCTGCCGTCTCCACCTCGAGCCCGGAGTGATCGTCCTGCATCACCAGCGTCAGGTAGCCGGGATCCTTGTGGGCACCTACCCCCTGACCACTGCTGCCTTCGGGTTGTCCGGGGTAGTGAATGAGCTTCATGTGCTGGTAGGGGTCACCGCGAATGCTCTCGTCAAATACTCCGGCGGGCTGCCCCAGCACCTCTGCGAAAGCGTCCAGCAGGGTGAGGGTGATGTCGCTCAGTCGATCCTGCCATGCCAGCAGACGTGTCTTCATCTCGGGCAGGGCGGCGGGCCACTGGTTGGGGCCGATGAGGCGCTGCCAGGGTTCACGAATGTGCGCCACAGGCAGGGCCTGGGCCTCGTTCATGATATCGAACTGCTCCCGCAGATCCGGCCGTGCCCGGGTGAGCTCTGCCCCCACCTGGTTGTAGCCGCGAAAGTGGGGGGAGTGAACCATCTGCACCGCCAGTTTTTCTTCAAGTGGCAGGGCGAAGAAGCGGGCGGCGAGCGCCAGGGTCTCCTGGCGCGCCGATTCGCTCAGATCATGGCCCACCAGATAGAAAAAGCCCACTTCGCGGGCGGCCTGGCCAAGCTGCGCCAGCATCTGGCTGCGTGCAGCCGGGGTGCCCTTGAGGGCGGCGAGATCGATGATCGGCAATGATGGGGTGGTCATGGGCATCTCCTCACTTTCCGTGAACGGGGTCTGCGTGCCCCGGCGTGCGGGGTGTTGCGAAACCGGGGCGCACTCTTCTTGAGTGGCGCCGTTTGGGTTGAGGGTGATGCTACTGTTCGAGGTTATAAGGTGGAAGCAACAAAATATTCTTAGTTATATACAAAATTCGAAATGGAATTCGGACTTGAGCGAATAGAACGAGCATCGGGCGGCTCAGGTGGCGATCTGCCGTACCGGGTGAGGGCGACATTGGCGTGACGGAATAGACGCGGGAGAGAAAAGGCGGAGGGAGGCATCCGCCTCCCTCCGTGTGACTGTCATGGGAAGGGTTGCTGGCGCGCCTTTCCTCAATAACCCAGAGTGAAACGCTGGCGCAGGTGAGCCGGTGCTTGCACCTCGTTCAGCACCCCGTCCGCCAGATCGCCGACCGTGATCCCGGCGGGCTGCTCGCCGCTGAACAGCACCTGATCCGTGCCAAGGCGGTAACCGCCGCGCTTCTCGCCGGGTTCGAGGAACACCGGTGGGGAGACGAAACGCCAGTCGAGGGTGGTTTCCCGGCGAAGGGCGGTGAGACCATCCCGGGCCGCGAGGGCCCCTTGCTTCCACTCTGCCGGGAACTCCGGGGTGTCCACCAGCTGCACGCCCGGGGCGATTTCCAGACTGCCGGCACCGCCGACCACCAGCAGCCAGCTGTTGGCCGCGACGGCGGCGGCCACGATGGCGCTGGCCCCCTTGAGGTACTGATCGTAGATGTCCGGGGCACTCCAGCCCGGGTTGTAGGCACTGATCACCCGATCGTGCCCCTTGAGCACACTGGCCAGTGCCTGGCTGTCCTGGGCGTCCACCGCCACGGCGGTGACCAGGGGATGGGCGGCGACCTTGCTCACGTCACGCACGATGGCGGTGACCTGATGACCGCGGCTGACGGCCTCCTGGAGGATGGCTGAACCGACAAAACCGCTGGCACCGATGAGGGCAATCTTCATGGGAATTCTCCTTCACTGTGGGAATGGGGCTATCCTACGCCCCCGAGTGTGATTTAATAATCCACTTAAAATTGCATTCACTTGTAAGCAAGGCTTCATAATGGATCAGCTCAGACGCTACGCCATCTTCGCGGCCGTGGTGGAGGCGGGCAGCATGACCGGTGCCGCCAAGGCCCTCGGCATGACCCCGTCCGCCGTCAGCCAGCATATCAGTCAACTGGAGAGCCAGCTCGGCCTGCCCCTGCTGCACCGCTCCACCCGCCGCCTCAGCCTGACCGAGGCGGGGGAGGTGGTGTGGCAGGGTTGCCAGTCGTTGCAGCAGACCCTGAACGACACCGAGCTGCGCCTCTCGGAGGTGCGCGACAGCCTGCTCGGAGAAGTGCGGATCACCGCGCCGGTGGGGATGGCGGGCCAGCCCCTGGCGCGGGCGCTCTCGCCGCTGCTGCAGGCGCACCCGGGACTGGGCATCCAGATCATCGCCGACGACGAGAAGCGGGATCTCATCAAGGACCGCATCGACGTGGCGCTGCGGGTCGGCACGCTTGAAGATTCCACCCTGGTGGCCCGCAGACTGGGTCAGACCCGGATGCTGCTGTGTGCCTCGCCCGCCTATCTGGCACGCAAGGGCACGCCGCGCAGCCCGGCGGATCTGCTGGCCCACGACTGGCTGGCCTCGGACATGCTGGGGGGCGGGATACTGCTGCTGGACGAGAAGGGGGAGGCCCACAAGATCAAGCCCAAGCCCAGGGTGCTGTGCAACAACGTCTTGCCCCTGCGCCAGTTTACCCTGGCAGGGCAGGGGATTTCGCTGCAACCGGAAGGTGAAATAGAAGAAGATATCGCCACCGGTCGGTTACTCGTGCTGCTGCCGGTTTTTTCGGCCCCTCCCATGGAGATCCATGCCATCACCCCCCAGCGGGAGATCCCGGAGAAGGTGCGGCGGGTGATCAGCGCCCTTCGCAGCCACTTTGCCGAGCATGGCCAGAGCCGTCTACCCTGAGCGGGGCGGGATGAATAGCCAGGCGGTGCGCCGGCCTTGCGGTCGGCGCGACACCCCTGTTTAATGTGGCCCTCCCGGGCCAGAGCGCCCTCTGCTGGCGTGGTCTCAAGCGCATCATGACACCGACTTCTCCCCACCCACTCCGTGAGCCGGCACCCGAGGCGCGCGCCCACCTCACCCGCATCGAGCGAGTGCTCGACCACATCCATGCCAATCTGGATCAGCCGCTCTCCCTGGAGGCGCTGGCCCGGCAGAGCTGCTGGTCCCGCTGGCAGTTGCAACGGGTATTCCTGCATGAGACGGGCCAGACGGTGGCTCACTATGTGCGCGAGCTGAAGCTGAGCATGGCGGCGGAGGCGCTGCTCTCCACCCGGCTGCGGGTGCTGGATGTGGCGCTGGATCACGGGTTTGGCTCCGAAGTGAGTTTCAGCCGCGCCTTCAAGCAGCAATTTGGCTGCTCGCCGCTGGCGTATCGCAAGCGGGGCCTGCGGCTGGGGCTGCGCACGCCCCTGGTGCGGGCGGCGGTCCCCCGCTCTGCCTCTCCCAACCTGGTGCAGGTGCGCATAGAGAGCCTGCCGGTGTTCACCTTGCAGGGAGTCAGGGGCACGATCCGGGGGTTGTTCGATGCCTCACCGGATTTTCAGCAGACGGTGCCCGCCATCTGGCGAGCGCTGCGCGAGACGGGGGCGCTGGACTTGTCGAGGGAGTGGCTGGGGGTGGTGGATGTGTCGGGGGCAGGGGAGCGGCTGCCTTACTGGGCCGGAGTGGCCACGGCGGCGCCTACGCCCCCCGGCCTGTCGAGTCTCGACGTGCCGGCCCAGGAGTATGCCGTGCTCACCCACAAAGGACCCATTGCCCAGCTGGGGGAGAGCCTGCACTGGTTCATCCTGCACTGGCTGCCGGAGTCGGCATACCGGGGGCTGGACGGTTTCGAGCTGGAGCGCTATGCCCCCGGCTTTGACGGCCAGCAGCCCGACGCCACCATGGAGTACTGGCTGCCCGTCGCCCCCCGTTAGGGAAGGAGGCTCATTTCGGCATGGGGCCGGGATGGCTCCGGGCGTGTGGCGCTGGTCAGGAGATCAGTGAACTGGGCCGGTGGCAGCGGCTTGGCGAAGTAGAAGCCCTGCAAGTAGTCGATGCCATAGTGGCGTGCCATCTCGACCTGCTCCTGGGTCTCCACCCCCTCGGCGACCAGAGCCAGCCCCATGCGATGGGCGAGATCCAGGATGTTTTCGACGATATGGCGGGAGGGGCCTTCCTCTTTCATTCCTCTGATAAAGCTGCGATCGATTTTGATGATGTCCACATGGAACATCTGCAGATAGCAGAGGCTGGAGTGGCCGGTGCCAAAGTCATCGATGGCGATGAGCACGCCCAGCTCGTCCAGGGCATCGAAGATGGCGCGGGTCTGCTCGTCCGCATCCACCATCTCCCGCTCCGTCACCTCGAGCACCAGGCGCAGATCCTGGCCCGGGAAAGCGCGAAGAAAGTCGCGGCACTCGGCGACGATGTCCTGGTTTTTGAAGTGCTGGGCGCAGACATTGACGGCGACGTGAAAGCCGGGGGGCAGTCTGTCGGCCACCCCGACCAGATAATCCCGGGTCTGGGCCATCAACTGGCGGGTCATCGGCACTATGTAGCCGCACTCCTCCGCGAGGGGGATGAAGTGGTTGGGGGCAATCATCCCTTGTGTGGGATGACGCCAGCGCATCAACACTTCACAACCGCGCAGGCGCCCCTGCCTGTCCATCACGGGTTGCAGATGGGGGATGAACTCCCGGGCCGCCATGGCTCTGGCAAGCTCGCTGCGGGGGGAGTCGCTGCGCCCCCTCAGATAGAAGGTGAGCAGCCCCAGCAACAGCCCCAGCAACAGCGCCAGCACAGGGGCGGCAAGCAGGTTCTCCTGGTTGTACGCCCAGGCAAACGCCAGCACTTCCTTGTAACCGTTGAGCGCCACCAGGCGATAGGGATGAGCGGTGGGCTCGCTCTGTTGCAGACGTTGTCCCCCTTCCAGCAGGCGGGCTGCGGGCAGGGTCCTGCCGTGGCCATCGAGGGCCTGGTCCCCGAGGAGGAAGAAGAGGTTGTCCTCTCCCATCACGGCCTGCAAGGCGCCGAAGATGTGGAAGCCGTCCAGCTCCACCAGCAGGGTGCGATCGCCGGATGGCTTGGTATTGTCTCAATCAGGGCTGATAAAAGGGTGGGTATGCTATCGCCTCATTTATCAATAGCGATTGACCAGGATCAACAAGGGGAGGGCACACACGACCATACTTGTCAGATGAGTGTAAATATGGTGGTGAAAATGCCGCCATGTTCTGAATATGTGATGGTTACTTTCTAATTGGCTGTGCAAGTGAAGGCGGTGTCCTTCATCAGGCGGCCATGATGAGCCCTCCCTGAGAGCCTCGACGGCGTCGCCATCTTGCCTCCGATAGCAGATGGCATGCCTGCCACCCTCGCTTTTCCCGCTTCCCCGCCAACATGCCCCAAATTGTTAATATCGGGGCAAAATAGAACAATAAAATGCAAATGATATTTGTTACTATTCACATGCAGTAAGTAATCGAGGATCAGATGCAGCTTGTTCACCCCCCTTTGACCCTGGTCGCCGTGACCATCTCCACCCTGCTTGCAGGCTCTGTACAGGCCGCCGCGTCCGACAGCCAGGATACGGCCACCGCCGACGAGACCCTGACCGTGCTCGGCCAGACCTATCGCAACACCGCGACCAAGACCCGGCTCGACCCCATCGAGACGCCCCAGGCCATCTCGGTGGTGGATGGGGAGACCCTGTCGCTGCGCGGTGTCAGTTCGGTGAGCGAGGCGCTGCGCTACGTGCCCGGCGTCAACACCGAGCTGCGGGGCGGGGCGGTCAACCGGCTGGATCTGTTCAACATCCGTGGCTTTGACAACTACCAGAACTTCTATGACGGCCTGTTGCTCCAGTACAACGACTGGAACCTGCAACCCCAGATAGATCCGGTGGCCATCGAGCAGCTGGAGGTGTTCAAGGGGCCGACATCGGTGCTCTATGGCAGCATGCCCCCCGGCGGCATGGTCAACCTCATCGCCAAGCGCCCCCAGCGGGAGAGCAAGCACAACGTGAGCGTGGCGACCGGCACGGGCACCCTCAAGGAGATGACCCTCGACAGCACCGGTGCCATCAACGAGCAGCTCGCCTATCGGCTGGTGGGACTGGCCCGGGAGAAGGATGGCCAGGCGGTGACCTCGAAGGAGGAGCGCTACGTCTTTGCGCCGTCCCTGGACTGGCAGCTCGGCGAGCGCACCCTGCTGAGCCTCAACCTTTACTACCAGAAGGATCCCGAGGCCGGCATCTACACCACTGTGCCCGCCAGCGGCTCGGCCAAGTCCAACCCCCTGGGGCAGCTTGGCAGCGACACCTTCCTTGGTGACGAGAACTGGAACGAGTACAACCGGGACGTGACCCTGCTGGGCTACAAGCTGAGCCACGACTTCAACGAGCGCTGGCAGGTGCTGCAAAATGCCCGCTACATGGATGCGTCTGCCTATCAGCGCAACACCTACAACGCGGCCCTGGCGGCGGACAACCGCACCCTGGCCCGCAACGCCTATCTCACCGATGAAGAGTCCCGGGGCGTTGTCATCGACAACCAGCTGGCGGGCAAGGTGCAGACGGGCTCTGCCCAGCACAACCTGCTGCTCGGGGTCGATTACCAGTACCTGGATGCCCATATCCTCTACCGGGATACCCTCGACTACTCGGCGCCCAGCATCGACATTTTCAACCCGAACCATAGCCAGATAGTCCCAGAGGCACTCACTTTCAACTACCAGGATAAAAAGGTGATCCGTCAGTCCCAGACCGGCGTCTATCTGCAGGATCAGGTGCGCCTCGATCGGCTGGTGGCCATCGGCGGAGCCCGCTACGACCGCTACCGGATGGACACCGACAGCCGGACCCTCTATCAGGGGGCGGACAGCCAGTCCCTGGCCCACATTGACCAGGACAACCTCTCCTTCCGCGTCGGCGCCCTCTATGAGCTGGATGGCGGCTTCTCCCCCTATGCGAGCTATGCCGAGAGTTTCGAGCCGGTGCCGGGGGCGGACAAGCAGGGCCAGGCGTTCAAACCGGCGACCGGTCATCAGTGGGAAGGGGGCGTCAAGTTCCTCTCCGATGACATGAGCAAGACGGCGACCCTGTCGGCGTTCCACATCACCAAGAAGAACGCCCTGGTGACGGATCCGGACAATGTCTACGGGCCCAAGCTGCAGACCGGGGAGACGGTCTCCAGGGGCATCGAGCTTGAGGGGAGAGCCGATCTCACCAGCCAGCTGGATCTGGCCCTCAACTACACCCTGATGGACATGGAGATCACGCGCGACACCACCACGTTGCAGGGCAAGACGCCGGTCTGGGTCCCCAGACAGATGGCGTCGCTGTGGAGCAACTACTACCCCGGCGGCAACCTCGAGGGGATGCGGGTGGGCGCCGGCCTGCGCTACGTGGGGGAGGCCGAGATGGATGCCGCCAACACCGACAAGGTACCGGACTACCTCCTGATGGACATGTCCGCCTCCTACGATCTCGCCGCCCTCAGCGCAAGCCTGAAGGGGATGGGGGTATCGCTTGGCGCCAGCAACCTGTTCAACAAGACCTACTACTCCTGCTACGACCAGAACAACTGCTGGTTCGGGGCCGAACGAAGCGTGGAGGCGCGACTCAAATACGCATTCTGACCTTGCGCCCCGGCACGCGCCCGGGGCCCTTTCAACGAATGGGCGAGGAGAGGGCGCGCGGTGTGCCGCGCGGCCTTGGCCGGGAGAAAGCGGACGCGGAACGCGCCCTCGTCTCGGATCACCAGGCCCTGTTCGCGGCGGCGGCCAGCCTGATCCCGTCCCTCAAGGGGAACCTGGTGGCGGTCGGTGACGTGCGCCCGCCACTGACGGATACCTCCGGAGCGACGTCGGCCGAGGTGGCCGCAGCCCTCCATGCGCACTGGCAGCAGGCACACCCGGAGGCGGGGCCCGCCTACTGGCTCACCCGCAGCTGGGGCATGCTCTGCTGGCAATCCATCTATCTCGCCATGGTGGCCGTCTATCGCCATCAGGCCGTGCCTGCCCTCGACAGGCTGGGACAGGGGCATGAGGCCGGCGTGGTGTCGGGCTTTACCCTGCCGGCCGAGCCCATGATCAGAGGGGAGGTCGGCGTGTTGATCAAGACGGCCGGGGAGCGACTCCAGGCGCACTGGCAGGGGCAGTTCACCCTCCTTGGGACGGTGCAGCGGCTGCGCCCCGGTTTCGTGCGCCCGCTCCTGGCGGACGATCTGCTGGCGGCCCTGGTGCGGGTACCCGATTTCTTCGGGGAAGTGAGTCGGGAGGAGGTGAGGGCCCATGCCCCCCTCTGGCTTGAATCCTGTGGCCTGCCGTCGGCACATCTGACGGGCTGGCGCGAGGCGGGGCTGCCCCGGGACGAGGCCTTCCCGGGCTATGTGCGTCAGCGCTGCTGCCTGCACTACAAGCGCCGGGATGGGGAACTGTGTGGCAACTGCCCGCGAAGGCTGGGTGGGGCGAGGGGTGACGAGTGCTGATGCCCGACTCTTCGTCTTCGCGGGCAACCCGTGGTGAAAGCCGCCTGATCCTGGCGGCTTTTTTGTGTCCGGCTTACTGGGCCGCCATCCGGGTGCGGATGCGCTCGAACAGGCTCTGCAGGCAGGCCTGATCTTTGTCGGCGGCGCGCACGGCGCCATACATGTGGCGGCGAATGCCCTCCCCGAGAGGGCGCACCTCAAGCAGGCCCTGGCGCACGAACTCCTCGCTGGCCCAGCGGGGCAGGGCGGCGAGCCCGAGCCCGGCGGCGGCCATCTGCAGCATGACCGAGGTGTTGTCCACCGGTTTGCAACGGGCGGGCTCCACCCCGGCCGGTTGCAGGAAACGGCTGAACACGTCCATGCGCGCCCGCTCCACCGGGTAGACCAGCAGCACCTCCGGTCGCAGATCGTCCGGTGTGATGCGCCGCTGCTGGCAGAGGGGGTGATCCGGCGCCATCACCAGGGTGAGATCGAAGGCGAACAGCGGCTCGAAGTGAAGATCCCCGCGGGCCTGCACATCCGAGGTGAGCAGCAGGTCGAGCTGGCCGCCAAGCAGGGCACTGATGGCATCGAAACCCGGCACCGACTCCACCTCCAGATCCACACCGGGCCACTGGCGGCGAAAGTCCGGCAACAGCGGGAGCAGCCACTGGATGCAGCTGTGGCAATCGAGGGCCAGATGCAGCCTGCCCGCCTCGCCGCTGTGCAGGGCGACCAGCTGGCGCTCGGTCTGGGCCAGGGCGGGCAGCACCTGACGGGCCAGGGCCAGCAGATGCTGGCCTGCCGCCGTCAGCACCAGAGGGCGGCTTTTTCGAAGAAACAGCTCCAGATTGAGGCGGGTCTCCAGCTCCTTGAGCTGGTGGGAGAGGGCGGACTGGGTGAGGTTGAGGGTGAGTGCGGCCCCGGCCAGGGACCCTTGCTCGGCGAGGGCGCTGATGGTCTTCAGGTGTTTGAGATCGATGCCCAGATTGCTGCTCTGAGGGGGGCTGGATGGGGTGGGCGCGACCATGGCACTGCTCCTTTGTGCGTCAGTTGAGAAATTCTTGAGAGCCAGTTGAAGAGGATTCAATAGCCAAGGCCACCTTATCTTGTCATTTTGGATGTGTAAACATCTGGATGGCCAAACAATCCAGATCCTCATCAGATAAACGAGCATAAGGAATGGAACCTATGACCTGCGCACACACCCTGGGCTTTCCCCGTATCGGCGCCAAGCGCGAACTGAAATTTGCCCTCGAATCCTACTGGCGTGGCGACACCACCCAGGCCGAGCTGGTCGCCGTGGGCAAGAGCCTGCGTGAGCGCCACTGGCAGGCCCAGCGTACCGCCGGGGTCAACCTGCTGCCGGTGGGGGATTTCGCCTGGTACGATCAGGTGCTGGGTACCAGCCTGCTGGTGGACGCCGTGCCTGCCCGTCACCGCCACGGCGACACCGACCTCGACACCCTGTTCCGGGTGGCCCGTGGCCGTGCGCCGACCGGCCCGGCGGCGGCCGCTGCCGAGATGACCAAGTGGTTCAACACCAACTACCACTACCTGGTGCCGGAATTTTACCGTGACCAGCGCTTCAAGCTGGGCTGGAGCCAGCTCTTTGACGAGGTGGAAGAGGCCAAGGCTCTTGGGCTGCCGGTCAAGGCGGTGTTGCTGGGCCCTGTCTCCTACCTGTGGCTTGGCAAGGAGAAAGAGAGCGGCTTCTCCCGCCTCGAACTGCTGGATCGCCTGCTGATCGTCTACCTGGAGATCCTGGCCAAACTGGCGGCCCAGGGGGTGGAGTGGGTGCAAATCGACGAGCCAGCCCTGGCGCTGGACCTGCCGGACGAGTGGCGCCTGGCCTACCTCAAGGCATATGAGCGCCTGAGCGGCCCCTGCAAGCTGCTGCTCACCACCTACTTCGGGTCCGTGGCCCATCAGCGGGACATCATCACCAGTCTGAAGGTGGACGGCCTGCACCTGGATCTGGTGGCTGCCCCCGAGCAGCTCGAGACCCTGGTCCCGCACCTGCCGGCCCAGTGGGTACTCTCGGCGGGTGTCATCAACGGCCGCAACGTCTGGCGTGCCAACCTGGCCAAGCTGGCGCCGACCCTCAAGGCCTTGAAAGAAAAGCTTGGCGAGCGCCTCTGGGTGGCCTCCTCCTGTTCCTTGCTGCACAGCCCGGTGGATTTGACCCTGGAGCACGAGCTGGATCCCCAGACTCGCAGCTGGTTCGCCTTCGCCCTGCAAAAGTGCTATGAGCTGGGGCTGCTGTCCGACTACCTGGACGGTGGCGCCCTGGACAAGATCGAGGCTTACAGCCAGCCCATCGTGGATCGGGAGTCCGACAGCCGGGTTCACAAGAAGGCGGTGCAGTCACGACTCGCCAGCCTGACCAACAGTGACTTCGATCGCCAGAGCGCCTACCCGGTGCGTGCCGACGCGCAGCGCTCGGATCTGAAGCTGCCGATCCTGCCCACCACCACCATCGGCTCCTTCCCGCAGACCTCTGAAATCCGGGTGCTGCGCCAGGATTGGCGTGCCGGGCGCATCGATGACCAGGCCTACGAGGCGGGCATCCAGGCCCAGATCAAGGATGCGATTGAGCGCCAGGAGGCCATCGGGCTGGACGTGCTGGTGCACGGTGAAGCGGAGCGCAACGACATGGTGGAGTATTTCGGGGAGCTGCTGGACGGCTTTGCCATCACCCGCTTTGGCTGGGTACAGAGCTATGGCTCCCGCTGCGTCAAGCCGCCGGTGATCACCCGTGACATCGACCGCCCGACCCCCATGACCCTTGAGTGGACGAAGTTTGCCCAGAGCCTGACCGACAAGCCGGTGAAGGGCATGCTGACCGGCCCCGTGACCATTCTCTGCTGGTCCTTCCCGCGCGAAGACGTGAGCCGCGAGCAGTCCGCCCTGCAGATTGGCCTCGCCATTCGCGACGAGGTGGCTGACCTGGAAGCCGCCGGTATCAAGATCATCCAGATCGACGAGCCGGCGATCCGCGAAGGGCTGCCCCTGCGCAAGCAGGATCACCAGGCTTACCTGGACTGGGCGGTGCGCGCCTTCCGCCTGAGCGCAAGCCCGGTGGTGGACAGCACCCAGATCCACACCCACATGTGTTACAGCGACTTCAACCTCATCATCGAGGCGGTGGCGGCGCTGGACGCGGATGTGATCACCATCGAGACGAGCCGCAGCCAGATGCAGTTGCTCGAAGCGTTCGAGCGCTTCAACTACCCCAACGAGATCGGTCCGGGCGTCTACGACATCCACTCGCCGAACGTACCGAGCCAGGGCTGGATTGAAGACCTCATCCGCAAGGCTGCGCAACAAATCCCGGCAGACCGGCTCTGGGTGAACCCGGACTGCGGCCTCAAGACCCGCGGCTGGGAAGAGACCACCGCTGCCCTGAAGGTGATGGTCGATGCGACCCGGGCGCTGCGCGCCGAGCTGGCCTGAGGGCTTCCATTCACCCGGACGAGCGCCCGGTGAGTGTCACCAAGATGAGAAAGGGAAGGCGACAGCCTTCCCTCTTTTTTGCATGGCCGCTCCCTAGAGGGGGAGCAGGGCGGGCCGGGGGGAGGGCAGGTAGCGGGTAGGGGAAACCGACATCGTCACCGGGTGAGGGGCGCTTGCGAGCGCCTCGGTCAGCCACTGTTGGTCGAGGGGGATGGCATTGCGATCCTCGATCACCAGATTGAGGTGCTGGGCGCCCAGGCAGCCGTAGCGGGCGGGGTCGGTCTGGGTAAAGAGGCCAAGACAGGGCACACCGCTGGCGGCAGCCAGGTGCAGGGGACCGGTGTCGGCGCTGACGAAGAGGGAGAGGCCGCCCGTGAAGCGGGCCAGCTCCCCCATGTTGCCAAGGGAAACGTGCACGTCCCCGAGCAGGTGCTCGGGGGCGGCGGGTTCCGCGAGCTGGATCAGCAGGGCATCCGGGCTGTGACGGCGCAGATCCCCAAGCAACCGCTGCCACTGGGGCTGGGAGAGCCCCTTGCCCTTGCGGGCGCCGGTGAAAAAGCCGATCAGAGGACGGCCAGGATGGGCTCGTCGCAGCGCACTCAAGGCCGGGCTTGGCCCCTGCAACAGGCTGCCAAGGGGAATGGGTTCGGCCGGATTGCCCGGTATGCCGAGCAGTTGCAGGGGCTGGTGGGCGTAGTGGCACTCACTGTCCGGAGCCTGCGGACGCTGGAAGATGAGATCCCCGTGGCCATCGTCGAAGCCGCATTTCTCCCGGGCCTGTACCCAGGCGGCGATGAAGTGATCCGTACTGGAGGCGAAGGGGACGTAGACCCTGTCGTAGTGCTGGCGGCGCAGACGCGAGAGTGCCGAGAGGGCGCCCGGCAAGTGTCTGCCCTGCAACCGGATCTGATGAATGTGCCGCAGGGGCAGATCGGCCAGGAAGGGGAGCAGGGTGGTGGGGCTGCACACCAGCTCCAGCTCGGCGTGGGGATGGGCGCGATGAAGCTGGTGCAGGAAGGGCAGCAGGAAGAGGTTGTTGCCGATGCGGTTGGTGCTGCGAATGACCAGGATCCGGCGGGGTGCCTGCGAAGAGGGCGGCAATGCGCTGCGACTGGCAAGCCAGCCGAGCAGGGTTCGCTCCAGTCCCGCCGTCCAGACCCGGCGTTGGCCGTCGAAGCGGCGCAGGGCATCGTTGAGGTGAGTCATACCGTTGGGCTCCAGTGTTGGGATGGTGTAGAGGGTGCCAGCGGACTCTTAAGACAATGTTAAGAAGGGAAAAAGCGTGCGGATGATGGCCATGGCGGAGCGGGGTGCTGGTGCGGGACGGGGAAAAGTGGCTAGAATTGCGCATTTGAAATAAATGTTATCACCAGCGGGAGCACCATGCAGTTCAGGGATTTTTTGCCGGTATCGACCAATACCAGCGTCAAAGAGAGTTGTTACGGCGCCCTTGGCGCCTTCGTCGGCTTGCTCGGCACCGCCTTGCTGTGCCGCTGGGGGCTGGGGCTCGAGGTGCACTGGCTCATCGCCCCCATGGGGGCCTCCGCCGTGCTGCTGTTTGCCGCCCCGGCCAGCCCCCTGGCCCAGCCCTGGTCCATTCTTGTGGGCAACGGGGTGTCGGCCCTGATGGGGGTATTGAGTGCGAGTCTGGTGCCGGACATGGCTATCGCTTCGGCCCTGGCGGTGATGCTGGCCATCGCCGCCATGTTCCTCACCCGCAGCCTGCACCCGCCCGGCGGCGCCGTGGCCCTGACCGCCGTCATCGGCGGCGAGGGGATCCGGGCGCTCGGGGTCGGCTACGTGCTGCTGCCGGTGCTGCTCAACTCCCTGTTGCTGCTGAGTCTGGGGCTCCTCTACAACCGCGCTCTGGGGCGTCGTTATCCCCATGGCGGCAAGGCGGCGCCCAATCGCCACCAGACGGCGGATCCCCAGCCGAGTGCCCGACTCGCCACCCATGACATCGACTTTGCCCTGCAAAAACACGGGGAACTGCTGGACATCAGCCGCCAGGATTTGCAGGAGCTGCTGCAGGAGGCCCAGCTTCACGCCCTGCGCGAGCGGGTGGGGACGGTGCGTTGCCAGGATGTGATGTCGCGGGATCTCGTCGTGACGACGCCACAGGCGCTCGCCATGGAAGCGTGGCATCTGCTCTCCCACCACCAGATCAAGGCGCTGCCGGTGGTGGATGAGGGGGAGAGGCTGGTCGGCATCATCACCCTGCACGACCTGATGATCGACCGGGCGGGTCGCCAGCCGAGGGCGAAGGAGACCCTTGAGCAGCAGCAGGTGGCAGATCTGATGACCCGGGAGGTACAGACGGCGCGGCGCTACCAGCCTCTCTACGATCTGGTGGAGGCCTTCTCCGACGGGGGGCTGCACCACATGCCGGTGGTGGAAGGGGAGCAGCTGGTGGGCATCATCACTCAGTCCGACATGGTGGCGGCGCTCTTCACGCTGGCCCTGAAACCCGGACTGACGAGCGAGGAGGCGACCCCGGTGTCGTCATAGCCAGGGGGGCAAGAAAAAAGAGGGCGTGCCAGGCATGCCCTCTTTTTTCGCAGACTTGCACAGACGGGTGGCCAACGCCTAGCCGTAGCGGGCCAGGGTGAGCCCCTCGTCGCTGATATCCGGGGTATTGCCCGAGATGAGATCGCTGAGCAACTGGCCCGATCCTGCCGCCATGGTCCAGCCCAGGGTACCGTGGCCGGTATTGAGCCAGAGCCCGGGGATGGGGCTTGGGCCGACCAGGGGTGTGCCGTCCGGCGTCATGGGGCGCAGCCCGGTCCAGAAGGTGGCCTGCTCCAGATTTCCCCCCTGGGGGAAGAGATCCCTCACCACCATGGCCAGGGTATCGTGGCGCCTCGGGTTGAGCGCCAGGTTGAAGCCCGAGAGTTCGGCCATGCCCCCCACCCGGATCCGTTCGTCGAAGCGGGTGATGGCGACCTTGTAGGTCTCGTCCAGCACGGTGCTGCGCGGGGCGCCCTCGGCATCCGTCATCGGCAGGGTGAGGGAGTACCCCTTGACCGGGTAGACGGGGAGCTCAATTCCGAGGGGGCGCAGGAAGCCGGTGCCATAACTGCCGAGGGCACAGACGATGGCGTCGGCCTGGAAGCGCTGCTCGCCGGCACGGACCGCCACGGCGCGTCCCTTCGCGATCTCGACCTCGTCGATGGCGCAGTTGAAGACGAAGCTCACCCCGAGCTTGCGGGCCTCGTCCGCCAGGGCCTGGGTGAATCGGAAACAGTCACCGGTTTCATCTCCCGGCAGGCGCAGGCCCCCCACCACCTTGCCACGCACCCTTGCCAGGGCGGGCTCGACCTCCTCGCAGCCGTCGGCATTCAGAGACTGATAGGGGACGCCGTACTCCTCGAGCACGGCGATATCGCGCTGGCTGGCATCGCGCTGGGCCTGACTGCGAAACAGTTGCAGGGTGCCGAGCTGGCGCCCTTCGTAGTCGAGCGCCAGCTCGCCCCGCAACTGCTTCATGCAGTCGCGGCTGTATTCGGCCAGCCGTACCATGCGCCCCTTGTTGACCGCATAGGCCGCCGGCGTGCAGTTGGCGAACATCTTCAGCATCCAGCGCAGCTGGAAGGGGTCCGAGGTGGGCCGCACCGTGAAGGGGGCGTGCTTTTGCAGCAGCCATTTGGCGGCCTTGAGGGGAATGCCGGGGGCAGCCCAGGGGGAAGCATAACCCGGGGAGATCTGACCCGCGTTGGCATGGCTGGTTTCAAGGGCCACCCCGTCACGCCGCTCCAGCAGGGTCACTTTGTGACCGGCCTTGGCCAGATACCAGGCGCTGGTCACACCGACCACGCCACCACCGAGTACCACTATGTCCATCTTGTCTCTCCTTGACTGGGGCCTCCACCTTAATCAGCCGCCACAGGATATTCAACTGGTGTCGATGTCATTGGTGGTTATCGCTATTCACATTTTGTTAACTGGCTCTCAATGTTGTCATTTGCTCACTTTCTGGCATGAAATCCGGTCGATTCAGAGCCGCTCCAGGTGGAGCAGATGATGCTCTGCCGTCGTCAGGATGGCTTGCTGCTGTTCTGTGGTTTGGCCATCCCAGTTGGCGTAGGGCAGGGCGAGGCGAGGGTTGTTGCCAAGTTTGTCCCGGTTGCGCCAGAGAAAGTGCCAATAGAGGCTGTTGAAGGGGCAGCTGTCTGGCCCGCTGCGGGCCTTCACCTGATAGTGGCACCCCTTGCAGTAGTGGCCCATCCGCTCGAGATAGGCGCCGCTGCTGGCGTAGGGCTTGCTGCCCATCAGACCGCCATCGGCAAACTGGCTCATGCCGCGGGTGTTGGGCAGCTCCACCCACTCGATGGCGTCCACATAGATGCCCAGATACCAGGCATCCACCTCGTCAGGGTGGATCCCCGCCAGCAGGGCGAAGTTGCCGGTCACCATCAGCCGCTGGATATGGTGGGCATAGGCGTGCTCCAGAGACTGTCGAATGGCGTGACGTACGCAGGCCATGCTGGTTTCTCCATTCCAGAAAAAACCGGGCAGGGGTCGCTCGGCCCCGAGAAAGTTGGTGCGCTGATACTCGGGCATCTTTTCCCAGTAGAGGGCGCGGACAAACTCGCGCCAGCCGAGGATCTGGCGGATGAACCCCTCCACCTGCGCCAGGGAAATGGTGGCCTGATTGGCCTGCCAGTGAGCTTGCGCAGCGCGGATCACCTCGAGGGGATGGAGCATCTTGCTGTTCATGGAAAACGACAAGCGGCTGTGGAACAGGCTCCAGCCCCGCTCGCTCAGGGCGTCCTGATAGCGACCGAAGTGGGGCAGGCAGTGTGCAAGGAAGTGTTCAAGCAGTGCGCGGCTCTGGCGCCGGGTGACGGGCCAGGGCAGGGCGCCCGCATCGGCTGTGCCAAGGGTGGCAATGCCGTGGCGGGTCAGCATGGCATCGATGTCGCTCACCTCGTTGGCAAAGGTGAGGGGCGCCGGGATGGGTTGGCTCGCCGGCAATTTGGCGCGATTCTCGGCATCGAAGTTCCAGCGCCCCCCAAGGGGCTGGCCGCGCTCATCGAGCAACACCCGGTACTGCTTTCGCAGGGCGCGGTAGAAGAACTCCATCCGGCTGTGAGGGTAGCGTCGCCAGCCATCGCGGGGGGTGAGAAAATGTTCGCTGTCCACCTCAGCGGTCGGGATGGCAAGGCCTGAGGCCCACTGGGTCAGCTGGCTTGCAAGGCGCCACTCGTCCGGGCTCTGCCAGGCGAAGCGATCGGCCTGATGCGCTTCGAGCTGGGCCGCCAGCAAGCTCGGCAAATCGGGCCAGGGGGCGCTCTCATCGAGAGTCAGGTAGCAGACCCGGTGGCCCGCCTTGGTGAGGGCGGCGGCGAAGGCGCGCATGGCGGTAAAGAAGGCGAGCACCTTCTGGCGATGGTGGCGGCAGTAGTCCGTCTCCTGGCGCAGCTCCGCCATCAGGTAGCAGACAGCGGGATCCTGCGTGTGAAACCAGCTGTGACCTGCGTTCAGTTGATCCCCGAGAATGAGGCGCAGCTCCATCAGGGGTGCTCCTTCCGACGACGGCAGCGTTCGCTGCAATAGCGCACTTCCTGCCAGCAGCGGGCCCACTTGCGCCGCCAGGCAAAAGGACGCAGGCAGACGGGACAGATCTTCTCGGGTAGATGGGGTTTGAGGTGCATGTGGCGGCCCTGTTGATGCCCTTGGTTTCTCTCTGCCTCCTTAACGAAGCACCATACGGTCGGGATCACTGGGGGAGCAGAAAGAGGCAATAGGGGGTGATTGCCACTCATGAAAAAGGCCCCCGCACCTGCCGGTTGGGGGCCCTTGTTCTCGTAGCCGTTACTGGCTGCTGAAGAGCCTGGGCTGGGGAGTGGACTGCGCCGTCAGGGTCATGCGGCCCGAGGTTTCCAGCCAGCTCTTGATCTTTCTGGCATCGGCGACCCGTTCATCCGTGGTGTTGGCGTGAAGCAGCACCATGACCACGGGCTCGTTGTTGACCCGGGTTCCCATGACCAGGCAGCGCCCCGCCTCGCGGATATAACCGGTCTTGGAGACCAGAATGGGCCAGCTTCCTTCCCGTACCAGGCGGTTGGAGTTGAGGTAGTGCAACTGGCGCTTGCCGTTGCGTACCAGACGCTGCTCGGAGGCGGTGTACTGGCGGATCAGCGGGTAGGTGGATGCGGCGGCAGCCAGTTTGGCGAGATCGTGTGCGGTGGAGACGTTGCGGGGGTTGAGCCCGGTGCTGTCGGCGAAATGGGTGCTCCACATGCCGAGCATGCGGGCCTTGGCATTCATTGCCTCGATAAAGGCTTTGCGGCCACCCGGGTAGTGCCGTCCCAAGGCGGAGGCGGCGCGGTTTTCAGAGGACATCAGTGCGATGTGCAGCATGTCGGCGCGGCTCAGGCGCGAGCCCACCGCGAGGCGCGACCCCGTGCCCTTGAGTCTGTCCACGTCATCCATGGTGACGGTGAGGGTCTCGTTGAGGCGCTGATTGCCATCCAGTACCACCAGCGCTGTCATCAGCTTGGTGATGGAGGCGATGGACATCACCCGGTTGGCGTTGCGCTCTGCCAGTGTCTCGCCGGTTTTCGGGTTGACGACCACGTAGGCATCGGATCTCAGCGGCAGGTTGCTGCGGGGTTCGAGCAGGCTGTTGGTGGAAGAAGAGGTCGCAGAAAACGGGTTGGCATGGGCGCTTTCCATGCTGGCGGGAAGGAGGAAGGCGCCGAGCAGCAAGGGAAGAAAAGGACGAAGGTTCATGATTTGACTCTACTACGACTCACAGGGACATTTGGCTAAGTTATATGACGGTAATTGACGCTTCACAACGTCTGGTGGCCGGATATTTCCATTTTATGGGCCAGCGCACCTTGAAATCCCCCGCATCGGGGCTATTGGGCCCGCAAAAGGGAGTCATAGAGGCCTGCCAGGCCATGGCAGACACGCCACCACGGGGCGCACTATATGCTGGCGAGGGGCGGGATGACGACTCTTTTTGCACCTTTCGGCGCCTTGGGATGATGAAGGGGTCGTTAATGGCGACCATGGCGATAAAAACGGCGCCCGGCAGGGAAGATGGTCCGCTGCATTATCGCCGTTTTGCCCCGCGTCATCCTCCCATCATTCGCGCGGTCTGAATGGCCTTGATCAGCGCGACCCGGTTGATGCGTGGGCGCTCCTCGTCCAGCAACTGCTGCCAGAGGGCGATGGCCTGGGAGTAGCGGCCGTGCAGGAAGTGATCGGAGGCGAGCAGCATCAGGGCGCTCACCTCACCCTTGTCCTGCTTGAGCGCGCTATCAAGCAGACGCTGCGCCTCCGGGGTGAGCTGCTGGCCCGCCTGGTAGTAGAGCACGGTGGCCTGGGCGGCCTGGGTCGCCGCGCTGGCGCCCCCTTCTTGCAGGGCGAGGCGCTGGTAGGCGAGCAGGGCATTGTCGTACTCGTCCCGATAGAGATAGAGCTGGCCGAGCGCCGCCCAGCCGTCGAGATCGGCGGGGTTGGCTTGCAGACGCTGGTGCAGGGCGCCCAGCTCCTTGTCCTGCAGATCCCGCGGGCTCAATCCCGCCAGCGGATCGGGGCGCGCCTGATACGCCTGCCACGCCTGATAGCGGCCGGTGCCGGCATAAATACCGGCCATCAGCGCCAGCAGCAAGGCCCCAAACAGCATCCAGGAGCGCAGCCAGGGCAGCGGACGGGCGGTGCGGTCCTTGGCCAGCCGCTCGCGCAGGGCCTGCTCGGCGGTTGGGGTGGCGTTGGCGAGGCGGGCCAGCTCCAGCTCCCGGTAGAGGCGGCTGTGGGGGGCAAGCCCCGCCTGCTGCTCGGCCATGATCAGCCGGTTCAGTTCGGCCCTGGGGTCGTGGGCGAGCACCCCCTCGGCTCTGTCGCCGACAAGCGGCACCCGCGCCGGTTGCCGGCGATGCAGGCTCCTGCGCAGGCGATTGAGGGCCAGCAACAGCAAGAGGGCGGGGCCGCCCCACAGCAGCGCCGTGCTGCGCTTGAAGGGGGGATCGTAGCGCACGAAATCGCCGAAGCGCTCCGTCATGCGGGCGATCACCTGCTCATCAGACTGCCCCTCGTCCACCCAGCGGTAGACCTCGAGCCGCAGATCCCGGGCGATGGGGGAGTTGGACTCCACCAGGTTCTGGTTCTGACACTGGGGGCAGCGCAGGGCGCGGGCCAGCTCCTGAGCGCGGGTCTGCCGCTCGGGGTGGCGAAACTCATAGGTGTCGACCCCGCTGGCAAGGGCCCCGAGGCTCAAGGCCAGCAAGAGTGGCGCTATCAGGGCGTGGCCGAGGCGGCTCATGGCTTGCTCTCCTGCACTTGTCTCTCTACTTCTCTCTCCGCTTCTCTTTCCACTTCGGGCTGGCTAGCGATGTTGCTGCGGGCCTTTGCAAGCTGGGGGGCAAACTGGCGTTGCCAGACTTCCCGGGTGAGCTCACCCGTGTGGCGGGTCAGCAGGGTGCCGTCACTGGCGAAGAGATAGGTTTCCGGCGTGCCGTAGACGCCGAGCTCCAGCGCGAGTCGGCCGTCGGGGTCGGCCAGCACGGCGCGATAGGGGTTGCCCGCCTCGGTGAGCCAGGCGCGGGCGGCATCTCCCTTGTCCCGGTAGTTGAGGCCATAGAGGGGCACGGCGCTGGCCAGATCACCCAGCAGCGGATGTTCGGTGCGGCAGTTGGGGCACCAGCTGGCCCAGACGTTGAGCACGAAGGGCTCCCCCTTGAGCGCCGCGGTGTGGATGGGGACGCCGCCAAACAGATCGTCACTCTGCCAGGCTGGCAGAGTGCGCCCTGCGACGGCTTCATCCTGGCTGTAGGGGTTGTTGCCAAGGCCGAGCCAGAGCAGGGCGCCGAGCCCCAGGGTGAGCACGAGCGGCACGAACAGGCGCAAACGGGCGTTCATAAGGACTCCTGTTCAAGCCGAGGGTAGGGGGCGGTCGCTGACGCAGGATGGCTAGCCAGCAGCGGTCGGCGGGCGAGCAGGCGCAGGGCGCCGCCCGTCATCATCAACAGGCCGCCGAGCCAGATCCAGCGCACCAGCGGCTTATGGTGCAGCCGCATGGCATAGGCGCCGGGTCCCATCTTCTCGCCAAGCACCACGTAGAGATCGCCGAGCATTCCCCATTTGATCCCGGGTTCGTTCATGTTCATGGTGCGCACGCTGTAGTGACGCCGCTCCGGGGTCAGCCGCGCAACCTCTTTACCGTCCTTGTGCACGCTAAGCGTGATGCGCTCGGCGGTGTAGTTGGGGCCGATGAGCGGCTCGCTCCCCTCGTAGCGAAACGCGAAGGCGCCGAGCCGATAGGGTTGGCCTGCGGCGAGTACCGCGCCCCCCTCCTGACTGTGGTGACTCACCTGCGCAATGCCGAGGGCGCACACTGCCACCCCGAGGTGGGCCAGCAGGCTGCCGAACCGATTGAGGGTGAGCTCGCGCAGGGCGATCGGTTGCAAGAGCGGGAGCAGCAGGCTGGCCATCAGCCAGAGGCTCAGCACGTTGGCCGCAAGCCCCAGCCAGCTTGCCCGCAGCGGTTCGGGATAGGCGAGGCTCAGCAAGGTGCCCCCCAGCAGGCCGAACAGGCATGGGAGCAGCACCGTGATGCGGCGCTGGGCTGCCAGATGTTGCCAGCGCAGGCGCGGCAGCTGGGTCATCAGCGCCATCAGGCAGAGGGCCAGCGGCACGAAGATGGTATTGAAATAGGGGGCGCCCACCGAGAGCGAGCCCAGATGGAGCGACTGGAACACCATGGGGTAGAAGGTGCCGAGCAGCACGCTGGCGCAGGCCACGCAAAGCAGCAGGATGGCGGCGCCGAGCAGCCCCTCTTTTGACAGCAAGCCAAAGCGGGCATAGGGAGCGCGAATGTCCGCCCGCAGGGCAAAAAGGGTGAGGGCGCAGGTCAATAGCAAACCGAGCAGCAACAAGAGGGTGAGGCCGCGGCTGGGGTCCACCGCAAAGGCGTGTACCGAGGTGAGCACCCCGGAGCGCACCACGAAGGTACCGAGCAGGCTCAGCGAAAAGGTAAAGATGGAGAGCAGCAACACGGCGTGGCCGTAAGCGCCGCGCTTCTCGCACACCACCAGGGCGTGCAGCAGGGCGGTGCCGAGCAGCCAGGGCAAGAGGGAGGCATTTTCCACCGGATCCCAGAACCACCAGCCGCCCCAGCCGAGCTCGTAATAGGCCCACCAGGAGCCCAGCACGATGCCGGCGGTGAGAAAGACCCAGGAGCCGAGCGCCCAGGGGCGGCTCCAGTGGGCCACGGCGCCATCGAGCCGACCCGAGTGCAGCGCCGCCATGGCGAAGGCGAAGTTGACCGCAAAACCGACATAACCGAGATAGAGCAGGGGCGGGTGGATGATGAGGCCGATGTCCTGCAGCATGGGGTTGAGATCGCGCCCCTCCAGCGGCCCCGGGAACTGGCGGTCAAACGGGCTGGAGAAGATCAGGGTATAGAGGCCGAACAGCCCGACGATAAGCCCCATGATGGCCAGTACCCGGGTTGTGATCAGCGGATCGACCCGTTTGGAGCAAAGGGCCACCAGCGCGCCCCACAGCCCCAGCGCAAAGACGAAAAAGAGCATGGAGCCCTCGTGGCCTCCCCACACGGCCGCCAGCTTGAAGCCAAGGGGCAGGGCGCTGTTGGCGTGCTGGGCCACATAGACCAGGGTGAAGTCATCCTGGCCAAAACAGCTGGCGAGCAGCAGCAGGGCGGCCACCAACAGGAGCGCGACCAGGATGGCCAGCGGCTTTGCGCAGCCCAGCAGCGGGCGTGAGGCGAGCCGCAGCCCCAGCCAGGGCAGCAGCCCTTGCAGCAGGGCGAGCCCGGTCGCCAGCAACAGTGAGAGATAGCCGAGCTCCGCCAGCACACAACCTCCAGTCAATCATTCGTCTATGTTATGCCGCAGCGTCTGCACCGTACCGGCGCTGGGGGATAACATCCACATTTCTGGCAACAATCAATCGCAACAACTCATTGCAACAAATAAGCGCCAGTCACCCGAGGGTGGCTGGCGCTGGTGATCATACCTTTAAACTACCGTCATCTGGCCGGCATAGAGCACGAAGTAGCGCAGCAGCAGGATCCCCACCAGGGTCAGGCTGCAGACCAGCACCAGATAGCCGTTTCTGGCCCGCAGCGGCGCGGGGGCCAGCAGGGCCAGCAACTGGGGCAGCAGCATGCCGATGCCCACCACCCCGAGCCAGAACACCTGAGCCCAGAAGCCGCTGCCGATGGCGGCCCACATGGCTGCCTCCTTCTGGCCGCCACCGAAGTAGAGGCCGGTAAAGAAGCAGACCAGCAGCAACACCTCCACCGCCAGCACCGGCCGCTCGAAGCGGTGGACAAAGCTCACTCCCTGGCTGTGATGGTTCTCCTTGAACAGGGTGACCGCCAGCAAGATGGTGGAGGCGATGCCGGAGCTGACGCCGGAGATGAGGAACAGCACCGGCAGCACCGGGTTGTTCAACAGCGGATAGGTCTTGAGCGCGGAGAGCAGAAAGCCGGTGTAGGCCCCCAAGAGCATGGCAAGCAGCAGCAAGAGCGGCGCCAGCAGCCGCTCGATGCGGGCAAGCCAAGCGATGAGATTATCCACAAAGGCGAACTTCTCTTGCAGCAGGTGACTGCGCAAGGTCTCGATCTCGGCCCGAAACACCACTGCCAGCCAGGCGAACAGCACCGCCATGTAGACCTGGAACAGCATGACCCCCATCGACATCACGGAGTCGAACTGGTAGTGGAACATCAGCTTCCAGAAGGTCCAGGGGCGGGCCAGGTGGAAGATGAGGATCAGTAACCCCAGCACCACGCTCACCGGCGCCAGAATGGCAGTCGCCTTGATGATGCCGCTCTCGCTGCCGGCTCCCTTGCGGCGCAGCAGCACCGAGAGGGTGGTGGCCCCGGCGGAGATGCCGAGCAGGAACAGGTAGATGGCTATGGGCCAGTCCCACACCAGCGAGGGGAAGTGAAATGCATCATGCAACATGATCCATTCCTCCTTCTGTTACTGCGGTAGATGGCGATCGGACAAATCCCCACACAAGGGAAGGGAAGTGAAATGCCTCTTGCATCGTCATGACTTTATCTCCCCTTTGGGCACGCGGTACATCTTGGGCGAAGTGCCGAGTGCCTGCTTGTAGCGATAGGTGGTCTCCTTTACCAGCCGTTTGGCGATGGGGCTGTCCGGGTCATCCAGATTGCCGAACACCAGCGCCTTGGTGGGGCAGGATTCCACGCACGCCGGCTCCTTGCCCGCCGCCAGGTTGGTCTTGCGGCAAAAGTCGCACTTGTCGGCCACCTTGGTCACAGGGTTGATAAAGCGCACCTGATAGGGGCAGGCAGCCAGACAGTACATGCAGCCAACGCAGAGATCCGGGTTGACGTCGACGATGCCATCCTCCTTGCGGATATGGGAGGCACCGGTGGGGCAGACGTGCACGCAGGGGGCGTTGTCGCAGTGCTGGCAGGACTTGCGAAAGAAGTGGTACTCGGCATCGGGGAAGGTGCCGATGGGGCCGGAGCGGATGATCTCGAGGCGCGAGACCCCCTCTGGCACCTGATTCACCTCCCGGCAGGCATCCATGCAGGCGGTACAGCCGATGCAGGCCGTCTCGTCGTGGAGCATGCCAAAGCGGACCCCGTCGATGGTCTGGCTGTGGGCGAGGGGGGTAGCAAGGGAGCGAGTCGGCCCTGTCATCATGATGAGGGCCCCCGCGCTCATCCCCGCCATGAAGTGACGGCGAGAGCAGCTCATGGTACCTCCTTGCCCGAGGTGGTGTTCGCCTTGGCCGCCTTGACGGCCTCATGCTGCTTGCTGTGGCAGTCGACGCAGAGCTTGATGCGAGACTTCTCCGGAATAGCCACCATGGGCTCCTTGGCCGGGTGCAGCTGGTGGCAGCTGGTGCAGGTGAGCTTGGTGGCGTGCACGTCGTGGGCCCAGAGCGCCTCGCGCAGCACTTTGGGCTCGTGACAGCTCATGCAGACCCCGTTCTGCTCGGCGATGGGGTAGCGCTCGGTACTCTGTTTGTCATTGAAGCTGTCGCTAAAGCGCATCACGTCCTTGACCCCTTCCCGGTGTTGGGGGGAGGGTTGACCGTGGCAGTTGGTGCAGGTTACCGGCGCCAGGTTGTTGGGGTTGGTCGCCTGGCCGTGCTTGCCGTGCATGCCTTCGACCTGCTCCTTGTGGCAGTCGGTGCAGGCCTTGTCGGCACTGCGCAGAAATTCCACTTCATGTGTAGTAGGTGCCGGGGCGGTTGCCGCATCGGCCGCCTGGCCCTGCAGGCTGGTCAGCAGCATGGCTGCCATCAGCATCAGTCGTAAGAAATCCATTGTTAAATCACCCATAGGAAGCCTCCATCCGGCTGCGGGCCCGACACTGCGGGCCCGCATGCCTCGTCATTGTGCGAGCCGTCCGGCCGCTTTGGCCTCGGCATCCCAGGCGGGGACTGTGGTCTTGAGGAACTGGGCCTTGTCGCTGTTCATCTGCTTCATGTCCATCCCAAGAGCGGCCTGGGCCTTCTCCTTGCTGGAGATGTCAGGAATGGCGATCTCGTGGCTGATCCCCTTGGCGGCCAGCAGGCGTGCCAGCTTGGTGCGGGCGTCGGCGGCCTTGTCCAGGGCGGTTCCCAGCATGCGCAGCGCCACTTCCGGGGCGTGCATCTGCACCCCGTGGGAGGCGATGGAGAAGTCCCAGCGCCATTGGGCGTGACGGATATCCTGCAGAATGTCCTTCATCTCGGCCTCGGTGGCACCGGCATCCCAGGCGGCCTTGGCTTCAAAGTGGGCGTGCACCAGCTGCTTCTCGACTTTGAGCTTGATTTCGGTGACGGCGTCCTTGCGCTGCTTGACCACCCCTTGCAGCATCTCCTTGCTCTGGGTGTGGCAGTTGCGGCAGGTCTGGTCGAAGCGATCGAAGGGGTTGCCTACCTTGTGGTCGGTGTAGACCTTGCCTTGCTCGTTCTGCACCTTGGGCATGTGGCAGTCGACGCAGGCGACGTTGTTCTGGCCGTGAATGCCGGCGCGCCAGGTCTCGTACTCCGGATGCTGGGCTTTGAGCATGGGGGTCTTGGAGAGGGCATGGGTCCAGTCGGCAAAGCCAATCTCGTCGTAATACTCTTCCATCTGCTCAACAGTCGTACCCTTGTCCCAGGGGAATTTCACCGCCTTGGTGGGGCCGCTGAAGTAGTACTCCACGTGGCACTGGCCGCACACCTGAGACTGCTGATCGAAGCGTCCCTGCTCCTTGAACGGCTTGCCGATGGCGGTCATGGCCCGGTCGGCATAGGGACGGGAGAGGTGCAGGGCGGGTTTCCCTTCCTTGAACTCTTTCGAGGCGGTGTCGTGGCAGTCGGCGCAGCCGATGGTGTTGACGATCTCCGGTCCGCCTTTTGCCCACATGCCCTTGAAGTAGCCATCCTCACCCTTCTCGTCGATGACGCGGGCCACGTCCGGGCCTTTGCAGCTCCAGCAGGCCATGGGCAGCGGACCGTCTTCGGCAGTCTTGGGGGCGCCGGTACGCAGGGTTTCCCGCACGTCGGTCAGCGCATAGAAGTGGCCGCGCGGCTTGTTGTAATCCTTGGAGAAGGGGTAGCCGGCCCAGAGCACCACCATCTGCGGATCTTCCGCCAGGGCGTCGGTGCGCTCGCGGCTCTCGCTGGTGCCTTTCCAGCTGGTGAACTGATCGGTGTGATCCTTGGCGAACAGCTCGCTGCGCGCCTCGATCTTGCCCTTGCTTTGTGCCTCGTCGGCCGCCTGTGCCAGACTGCCAGCGCCCAGCAGGGCGGTCAGCAGCAGGGCTGCCAGCCCTGGTCGAAATAGCTTGTCATATGAACCCACGGTCATCACTCCCAGATAAAAGTCCATGTCGGGCCTGACCGTTCCATCTTGGTGTGGACATCTGTGCTCATCATCGACGGGCATGGCAGGCCGATCCATTGTTATGGCTGCATATAAATCGGTGTTTATGCAATTGCTCGGGGGGATAATACCAAATGGGTAAAATGGATAATTATTTATCCCCGTGGGAGTTGCGCTAGATCAATTGAGGGGGGGGAGGGATGCCAAAAGTGCGATCCAGGTGGAATTATTGAACCTCATCCGAGGGTTATTTCCACCCGTTCTCTTTTGATGAAAATAGGTAAAACGGGAATTCAGATAATAAGTGCGACACTCATGGATGAATGGCGAGAGGTGGCCAACTGCTGATTGGTGGTACCCTTC
>NZ_JAPCJD010000043.1:0-34701 GCF_027707845.1 Aeromonas sp. QDB14
CCAGCACCGTGTCCGCCTCCCAATCACCGAGCCGCTCCCGGCTATCGACGATAGCCGGCCGTTCATCAATAGAGCGGGCTTCCTTGATGGGAGAACGCAGGCTGCTCGCCCCCTTGCGGTAGCGCTTGTGGCCCTGGCGCAGATGGCGGTACAACTGGCCACCCCGGGCTTTGTCGGCGGCCACATGGCGGTATATCCACTCGTGACTCACCATGAGGCCTATCTGCTTGCCCACCGCGCTTATCTGCTCCGGGCTCCACCACCAGGCGAGTGTCAGCTCGACAAACTGGATGACATCGGCAGATAGCCGAGATTTGGCCGCACTGGCCCGTCGGTGGGTGGCGTGCTGATGCGCATTGTCTGGCTGGTAGCCCTGCGGCCCGGCGTTACGACGCAGCTCCCGGTAGAGGGTGGAGCGATGAACGCCAATGGCGCGTGCGGTGGCAAGGATGGACATCCCCTGTGCGCGAAGCACCGATAACTGGTATCGTTGCCCCTCGGTCAACTGCTGATAGCTCATGGTGATACTGCTTTTACTTTGGCGAGCAGAAGGGTACCACCAATCAGCAGTTGGCCACCTCTCGCCATTCATCCATGAGTGTCGCACTTATTATCTGAATTCCCGATATAGGATGGTGGCGATTTTGGGTCATTCACCGCCGAGCCACAGGAGTCCGGTTTTTGGCACGAATTGCGCGTCGTTGGCGGAAAAAATCATTTATTCCTTATGATTCATGAAATTAACCGAATCCGGCCTGCGTCAGTTTTTTTATAAAATTTCAGCGCCATTTTTCTCGGCCTTATGCCTTATTAAGGGACTTTCCTCAAAATTGTTTTTCATTCGACTCTCTCCCTGGCTCGACGCCCTCCCCTTGCCTCATCCGGCGGTTTAACATATCTCACTGATTATGTTATTTTATTTACCACTTTATTGCGGCAACCAAGGGCAGACCATGAGCAAGGCAAGAATCGGTATCGTCACCGTCAGCGATCGCGCCAGTGCAGGCATCTACGAAGATCTCTCCGGCAAGGCCATCATCGACACCCTGAACGCCTACCTGACCTCGGAATGGGAGCCCGTCTATCAGGTGATCCCCGACGAGCAGGATCAGATTGAGGCGACCCTGGTTCGGCTGGTGGACGATGAGCAGTGCTGCCTTGTCGTTACCACGGGGGGCACAGGGCCGGCCAGGCGGGATGTGACCCCGGAGGCCACCGAGGCGGTGTGCGATCGCATGATGCCGGGCTTTGGCGAGCTGATGCGGGCCGAGTCCCTCAAGTTCGTGCCGACCGCCATCCTGTCGCGCCAGACCGCCGGCCTGCGCGGCAGCTCGCTCATCGTCAACCTGCCGGGCAAGCCCAAATCGATCCGCGAGTGCCTGGATGCGGTCTTCCCCGCCATTCCCTACTGCATCGACCTGATGGAAGGGCCCTATCTCGAGTGCGACGAGGCCATCATCAAACCGTTCCGCCCGAAGAAATAAGCACTGGGCGGGGATTTCCCCCGCCCTTTGCTCATTTGCGCCCGTATACCTTGACCCCGGCCTTGCTCCCTTCCGAATTGCCGTACACCTCGATCCGCTTGATACAGAGCCGGCTGCCGAGGGATTGCCACCCCGACTCCTGATCCTCTCTCAACACCTTGTCGAAATAGAGGGTCTTGCTGCGATCGTTGCCGTAGAACACCTTGACCCGCTCCAGGGTCAACTCCCGCCCAGCCTTGACCATGATGGATTTGGTCGGCCGGCAGGCGAGCATGGGAATGATGGCGGGATGATCGCCGACCCCGAGCAGAATGGTCTGCCCCAAGCGGATATCCTCGTCGGCCATGGCCGGGGGAACAGCAGCCCCCAGCAGCGCCATGGGTACGCAGATGCGCAACGCGCGGGCAAGAGTGGACGAGGAGTGAAGGGAAAACAGCGCTGACATGATGCCTCCTGAAAAAAGGAGCCATGATAAGGACCCGATGCCAGACCCAAGCTGTACTGGCCCTGTACCAGGGACCATGACAATGGCCGGAAGCCCGTGTGGGTAACGGGGGCCTGGGCCCCCGTTACCCCTGCCGGACGCGCTAACCGCCCCACATGGCCGACAGCCGCGACTCCATGGCCTCTTCCTGCTCATCCGGCAGCTCGATGAAGAAGTCGAGTCCGGTCTGCTCCTCCACCTCATCCACCGTCACCACATAGTCCGCCAGCCGACTGGCCGAGACGTTCTCTTGCGGCAGGATGAAGGCGATGGCCCGCTTGCCCGCCAGATCCATCACCACCCGGTAGTAGGCGTGGGGCACGGTCACGCCGTTGCCGATGGCGCCATCGGAGTGGGTGAAGATGGGGCCGGTGATCACCTGCACGCTCTTGTAGGTGATGGCCCACTGCCGGGTCTTCTCCTCCAGGATGCGCCAGGCCCCCTGGTTGAGCGCCGGCAGTTGCGGGGTCATGTTGGTGAGCAGGAAGCTCTGTTTCATGGTGTTGGCGGTGGAGCGCATGTCCGCCGCCGGTGCCTGATGGCCGCGGTCATAGCCCGAGCCCTTGTAGTCGGCCAGGGTGGCGCGAAACTGCACCGGCACCTCCTTGTCCTCGGCGAAGGCATCCTTGCGCGGCACCTGGCCCTGGGCGCTAGCGGCCGTCATCCAGTAAGAGACCCAGTCAGAGACCTTGGTGTCGTAGTTGTACCCGGCGGCATAGCCCTCCCGGCACAACAGCTGACTGGATTGACCGGGTACCCCCAGGGTGACGTGCTCCCCGCACTGGAATCCCGCCGCCAGGCTCGGGAAGGTGGTGAGAGTGAATCCGATAGCCAGAACTAATTTATTGATATTATTCATTATTATGCCACTCCTTGTGTTAGGCGGAGTGATTTGACACCAGGTCGGATGAGTAAGGCAATCGCACAAATAGCGAGCAATCCGGAAATGTGAAGAGGACGGCAAAACCGCAAACAAGGCGCCGCCAACCGGGGGATTGTCATCCCGCCGTCACTGTGCTGAGGGGGGAATTTCTCCAGCACTATCAGAGGGATAAGGGGTCAACACCGAGGCACTCTGTCAGCACAGCGCCCGGCTCCCACCACGCACGCCCCTGGCCGGGTCAGGGAATATCGAAAAAATCCCAACGAAATAAGGGATCCTCAAGCCCGATAATTAGTCCGCGCTTGTTTGCTCGAGATCAAACGGAGCCATGAAAAGCCCTCTAGAATCAGCCCGTCAGCTATTTGGGGCACCATGAAAGGGGGCCGTTCATGGCGAAAATGCCCGCAGGATTTCTCCTTCATGAATAAGCGGGCCCCGTTGCCGGAATACATCATGGCGCCGCCTCATGCCACGCTTCAAATAACGATGACGACAGACCTTTCATAACAATTAATCCAGTCTGGCACCGCGTACCCTGCGTTTCCAACGATGCCATTGACGAGGCCTTCCTGCCGGAAGGCCAGGAATGGCCGTGCTTTTCAATCAGGATAAGGATGCATGATGAAAAAGTCCCTGCTGGCTGGCGCCCTGCTGCTCTGCCCTGCCGCCTTTGCCGCCACCACACACTGGGAATACAGCGGCGAGGCCGGCCCGGCGAAATGGGCCAGCCTGACCCCGGAATATGGCCAGTGTGCCGGCAGCAACCAGTCGCCGGTCAACCTCTCGGGTCTGGTGAAGGCCGATCTGGCCCCCCTGCAGTTCCACTATCAGGCGGGTGGCAAGACGCTGGTCAACAACGGCCACACGGTGCAGGTCAACTATGCCCCCGGCAGCACCCTTGAGCTCGACGGCATGCGCTTCGAGCTCAAGCAGTTCCACTTCCACGCCCCCAGCGAAAACCTCATCGAAGGCAGGTCCTACCCCCTGGAGGGTCACCTGGTCCACGCCAACGCCAAGGGGGAGCTGGCGGTGGTCGCCGTGATGTTCGAACCGGGCCGGGCCAATGCCGCCCTGAGCCAGGCCTGGCAGGCGCTGCCAGCCAAGGCGGGGGAGAGTCACGAGCTCAAGGAAGGGGTCTCGGCAGAGGCACTGCTGCCCGCCAAGCGGGACTACTACCGCTTCAGCGGGTCACTGACCACCCCGCCCTGCTCGGAAGGGGTGCGCTGGCTGGTGATGAAGGAGCCGGTCCAAGCCAGCCAGGCCCAGATCGATGCCTTCAAGGCGGTGATGCACCACCCCAACAACCGCCCCGTCCAACCTCTCAACGGGCGACTGGTGCTGGAATAAGGGGGTTATCTCACCGATTCGCGCAATAAAAAGAGGGCCTGTTGGCCCTCTTTTGCATCTTTCGCAAAGGTGTTTACAGGCTGGCGGCAATCTTTGCCCCCAGAGCAGTGCTGTTCAGCACCCGCTGGCTATTAACTGCCAGGGAGTTGCCACCGGTCAGCTCGCACACCCGGACGACCGATCACAGGCTGGCAGCGATGCGCGCCCCCAGCGCGGCGTTGTTCAGCACCAACTGGATATTGGCCGCCAGGGAGTTGCCACCGGTCAGCTCGCACACCCGGGCCAGCAGGAAGGGGGTGGACTCCTTGCCCTTCACCCCCTGCTCGTCCGCCTCACGCAGTGCCTGGGCAATGGCGGCGTCGATGTCGGCCTTGGGCATGGCAAACTGGGTCGGGATCGGGTTGGCCACCACGGCGCCCCCGGCCAGCCCCAGCTCCCACTTCAGACGCAGCGCCTCGGCGATGGCCGCCGGGCTCTCCAGGCGGTAATCCACCTTGAAGCCGCTCTCCCGGGTGTAGAAGGCGGGCAGCTCCTCGGTCTGGTAGCCGATCACCGGCACCCCCTGGGTCTCCAGGTACTCCAGGGTCAGACCGATGTCGAGGATCGACTTGGCGCCGGCGCAGACCACGGCCACCGGGGTCTGGGCAAATTCCTGCAGGTCAGCGGAGATGTCGAAGGTCTCCTGGGCGCCGCGATGCACGCCGCCGATGCCGCCGGTGGCGAACACCCGGATCCCGGCCATGGCGGCCACTATCATGGTGGAGGCTACCGTGGTCGCCCCCAGCCCCTTGTTGGCCAGCACGAAGGGGATGTCGCGACGGCTGCACTTGGTGGCGGCGTGCCCGGCACGGCCCAGCGCCTCCAGGGCCCCCGCATCCAGACCCACCTTGAGGCGGCCGTCGATGATGGCGATGGTGGCCGGCACGGCGCCGTTGTCCCGCACCACCTGCTCCACCTGGCGCGCCGTCTCCACGTTCTGCGGATAGGGCATGCCGTGGGAGATGATGGTGGACTCCAGGGCAACGACGGGTTTGCCGGCGGCAAGAGCTTCGGCGACGACCGGTTGGATATCGAGGTAAGCGTTCAACATGGGTACTCCTCCAGCATGCGTTCAACGGCGGCCTTGGATAGGCCGGAAAAGACGGTATCGGAACAATTGACGGTGAGGGCGGCGCAGCCGAGGGCGAACCGGGTCGTCTCGACGATGTCCTGCTCCTGCAACCAGGCGTGGGCCAGCCCTGCCATGAAGGCATCGCCGCCGCCGGTCACGTTGACGACCGGGCTGCCGAGCACGGGCAGATGGCCCTGGCACGCCCCGTCGCTGTAGAAGATCCCCTGATCGCCGAGGCTCAGGAAGAGCCGCTGCACCCCAGCGCGGTGGAACCAGGCCGCCGCCATGGGCCAGGTGTCGGGCCCGGCGATGGTGAAGCCACACAGTTGCTCGGCTTCCGTGCGGTTCGGTTTCAGGGTGTGGATGCGGTGCAGCCAGGGGCGGATCTTCTCCACCTTGGCCACAGAGACGGTGTCCACGAAGATGATGTGCTCCCCCTGGCGCTCGAACAGCCAGTCCAGGGTGTGGGTGGCGAGGTTGGTGTCCAGCACCCAGAGCCGGGCCGCGCCGAGGAAGCCGCTCAAGGGGGCAAGCCGGGCCGGGGTGAGCTGCTCGATGATCCCCATGTCGTTGACGGCGCAGCTCATCTCGCCGCTGCCATCGTGCAGGCTGAGGTAGCAGGAGGTCGATTGACCCTCCAGTACCAGTACCTGGCGCACGTCGACCCCGGCGCGCTGGCTCACCTCCAGCAGGTGGTGGCCGTATTGATCGTTGCCCACCGCAGTCAACAGCCGGGTGTCGGTACCAAGGCGCGCCAGGTTCTCGGCGATGTTGCGCCCTACCCCACCGGCGGAGGTGCGTACCCGGCCCGGGTTGGAATCCCCGATGCGCAGGTTGTCGTGGCTGCAGCCGCAGATATCCATGTTGGCGCCGCCTATCACCACGGCGTAGGGGCCTTCGCGCAGCACATAGCCGCGCCCCTGCACATAGCCCTGGCGCATCAGGCTGGAGATGTGGCTCGCCAGCGCGGAGCGGCTGATGCCGAGCCTGTCCGCCAGTTCCTGCTGGGCAATCATGGGATCCTGGCGCAGCAGGGCGAGGATCTCTTGTTCACGTTCCGTCATAGACAAACATCCAGTTGCAAACGTTTGTCCATTATTTCCGAAAAACGTTTTCCCGCCATCCTCTCGTGCAAGAAATGTCGGGTCGCGCACAAAAAATCACCGGGCAAGCCCGGTGATAGAAAAACGGTTTTCAGATGGAGCCACTCACCCCAGCTGTACCCAGACCTCGCTCCCCTCCAGTCGCACCGGCCAGCAGGCGACGCTCAGGGCAGGATCGTCCAGACAGCGACCGTCCATCAGGGCGTAGCGCTGCTTGTAAAGGGGCGAGGCGACCACGGGCTCCCCACCGGCATCCCCCACCAGACCACGCCCCAGCACCGCCACGCCGGCCAGGGGATCCACCCCGTCCAGGGCATAGACATGCTCCCCGAGGCGAAACAGCGCCAGCACCCGCCCCTCCAGCCAGGCGCTGCGCCCGGCCTGCTCCGGCAGCGCCGCCAGCTCGCATACCCTATGCCAGGCTCCAAGTTCTGACTGTAAGGTCTCTTCTTTTATGTCGCTCATACCACCTCCTTGATAGCGATATCCGGCACCCATTGCCCCCGCTCCTCACGGCGCGGCGGCGTCTCGTCCTCGGGCCGGTTGACGAAGGCCTCGAACAGCTTGAGCTTGTCCGGATCCGCCAATGTGCTCTTCCACTCGCACTGCCAGGTGCCGACTATCCCCTCCATCATGGCCTCCAGCTCGGCACCGATGCCGAGCCTGTCCTCGATGATCACCGACTTTAGGTAGTCGAGCCCCCCTTCCATGTTCTCCATCCAGACCGAGGTACGTTGCAGTCTGTCCCCGGTGCGCACGTAGAACATCAGCAGCCGGTCGATGTAGCGGATCAGGGTCTGCTCGTCGAGATCCGTGGCAAAGAGGTCGGCGTGGCGCGGCCGCATGCCGCCGTTACCACACACATAGAGGTTCCAGCCCCGCTCGGTGGCGATGACGCCGATGTCCTTGCTCTGGGCCTCGGCGCACTCCCGGGTGCAGCCGGAGACCGCAAACTTCAGCTTGTGTGGCGCCCGCAGTCCCTTGTAGCGGTGCTCCAGGGTCTGGGTCAGGGTCATGGAGTCCTGTACCCCGTAACGACACCAGGTGGAGCCCACGCAGGACTTCACGGTGCGCACCGACTTGCCGTAGGCCTGACCGGTCTCGAAGCCCGCCGCCACCAGCTCACCCCAGATGGCGGGCAGCTGGTCGACCCGGGCGCCGAAGAGATCGATGCGCTGGCCGCCGGTGATCTTGGTGTAGAGGCCGTACTTGCGCGCCACTTCGCCGATGGTGATGAGCCCCTCCGGGGTGATCTCCCCCCCCGGGATGCGCGGCACCACCGAATAGGTGCCGTCCTTTTGCAGGTTCGCAAGGAAGGCGTCGTTGGTATCCTGCAACGCGCGGTGGGGCTTCTCCAGCACGTGCTCGTTCCAGAGGGACGCCAGGATGGAGGCCACCGTCGGCTTGCAGATGTCGCACCCCAACCCCTGGCCGTGCTTGTCCCGCAGCGCCTCGAAGCTCTTCAGCTCGCCCACCCGGGCCAGGTGATAGAGCTCCTGACGGCCGTAGGCGAAGTGCTCGCACAACCCCTTGTCCGCCTCGACGCCAAGGTCTGCCAGGGTCTGATCCACTACCTGCTTGAGCAGGTTGCTGCAACCGCCGCAACCCGTGCCGGCCTTGGTGCAGCTCTTCACCGCCGACAGCTCGTGATTGCCCGCCCGAACGGCGGCCACCACGTCCCCCTTGCTGACGTTGTGGCAGGAGCAGAGGATGGCGCTGTCCGGCAGCACCAGGGGCGCGGGAGCGGCCCCTGCCTCCCCCACCAGCAGGGAGAGCGGCGGCTGGGGCAGCGCCACCCCGTTCTGGTAGTACTGCAGCAGCCGCTCATAATCGGCCCCGTCCCCCACCAGGATGGCGCCGAGCAGGCGATTGCCCTCGCCGTCGGTCACCAGCTTCTTGTAGATGCCGTTGACCCTGTCCAGCAGCAGCAACTCCTGGGCGCCGGCGGTGTTGGCGTGGGCATCGCCGATGGAGCCCACGTCCACCCCCATCAGCTTGAGCTTGGTGGACATGTCGGCCCCGATAAAGCGGGTCTCGCCGCCGCACAGACTGGCCACGGCGGCCCGGGCCATCTGGTAGCCGGGAGCCACCAGGCCGAAGATGCGGCCCTGCCAGAGCGCGCACTCGCCGATGGCGAGGATGGCGGGATCCGAACTGTGGCAGCCATCGTCGATGCAGATGCCGCCGCGCTCCCCGACCTCCAGCCCGGATTGCCGGGCCAGGGCGTCGGCGGGTCGAATACCGGCGGAGAACAGCAGCACGTCGGTCTCAATGTGGGAACCGTCCTTGAAACGCAGGCGATGACGGGCCTGCTCCCCCTGCTCGATGCACTCGGTGGCCTTCTCCACCAGCACCTCGACCCCGAGGGCCTGGATCTTGTCCCGCAGCACGGCGCCGCCGCTCTCGTCGAGCTGCACCGGCATCAGCCTAGGGGCGAACTCCACCACCTGGGTCTTGAGCCCGAGCAGGCGCAGGGCGTTGGCCGCCTCCAGCCCCAGCAGGCCGCCACCGATGACCACGCCGCTGCGGGCCTGGGCGCAGGCATCGCGGATGGCGGCGAGATCTCCCAGGGTGCGATAGACGAAGCAGCCCTCCCGCTGATGACCGGGGATGGGGGGCACGAAGGGGACCGAGCCGGTCGCCAGCACCAGACGGTCGTAAGGGAACTGCTCGCCGTTGGCCAGCGTCAGGGTGCGGGTGGCCCGGTCGAGCACCTCCACCTCGGCCCCCAGCCGCAGCGCAATGCCGCTCTCTTCATACCAGGCGGGGTCGGCCATGCGCAGGGCCTGGGGCGCCTTGCCGCCGAATACCTCGGACAGATGCACCCTGTCGTAGGCGGGGTCCGGCTCGGCGCCAAATACCGTCACCTCGAACCGGCTCAGGCCACCGGCCGCCACCAGCTGTTCGACGAAGTGATGACCCACCATGCCGTTACCCACCACCAGCAGCCGTTGCTTGTCGGCCGTGTCGGCGGAACCACTGTTCTGGCGACCGAGCAGGTCCATGCCGTCCTCTGCCACCCACTGTTGCTCTTTGTCTGTCATGTCTCTCTTCCTTGAATCCGGCGGGCTCAGGCGCGCAGCTTGCTGCGCACCTGCCCGGCTGCCTTGAGGGGGGTCACCTTGCGTTGCTTCTCGTAGAGGAAGCGCAGCACCTGCTGGCGCAGCTTGTGGTAGTGGGGATCGTCCGCCAGGGCGACCCTGTCTCTGGGCCTTGGCAGGTCGACGGTCAGGATCTCACCGACCGTGGCGCTGGGGCCATTGGTCATCATGACGATGCGATCGGAGAGCAGCACCGCCTCGTCCACGTCGTGGGTGATCATGATGACGGTGTTGCCAAGCTCCGCCTGGATCGCCATCAGCGCGTCCTGCAGATGGGCCCGGGTCAGGGCATCGAGGGCGCCGAACGGCTCGTCCATCAGCAGCACCTTGGGGGAGAGCGAGAGGGCGCGGGCGATGCCGACCCGCTGCTTCATCCCCCCCGACAGCTCGTGGGGCATCTTCTGGCTGGCGTGATCCATCTGCACCAGGGAGAGGTAGTAGTCCACCCGCTCCGCCACCGCCCGCTTGTCAGACTCCACCTGGGCCACCGCCAGCGCCACGTTCTGCTGGACGCTGAGCCAGGGCAGCAGGGCGTGGTTCTGGAACACCATGGCCCGCTCGGGCCCCGGGCCCGCCACCTCGCGACCATCGAGAATGATGCCCCCCAGGGTCGGCTCCAGCAGCCCGGCCACCAGGTTGAGGACGGTGCTCTTGCCGCAGCCCGAGTGACCGATGAGGGAGACGAACTCCCCCTTCTCGATGCGCAGGTTGACCCGACTCAAGGCCTCGAAGCTGCCCTGCTCCGTCTCGAACGAGATGCCGACGTCGCTTATCTCCAGATAACTCTTCATTGGCTCTTCTCCTGCCTGAATAGAAATGTGATTAACGCAGCACCTGGCGCTTGTCCCAGGACAACCACTGCTGCAGGGCCAGCATGCCCCTGTCCAGGGCGCAGCCGATGAGGCCTATGGTGATCACCGCCACCATGATGCGGGCCAGAGACGCAGAGCCGCCGCTCTGGAACTCGTCCCACACGAATTTGCCGAGCCCCGGGTTCTGGGCCAGCATCTCCGCCGCGATCAGCACCATCCAGGCCACCCCCAGGGAGAGCCGCAGTCCGGTGAAGATCATGGGCAGGGCCCCGGGCAGCACGATGCGCCGCACGTGGGTCACAAAGGAGAGGCGCAGCACCCGGCTGACGTTGTGCAGATCCCCATCCAGCCCCGCCACCCCCACCGCCGTGTTGATCAGGGTCGGCCAGAGAGAGCAGAGGGTCACCGTCAGGGCCGAGGTGAGGAAGGACTTGGCAAGCCAGGGGGCGGGATTGGCGTAGAGGGCGCTCACCACCAGGGTGATGAGGGGCAGCCAGGCCAGCGGCGACACCGGCTTGAGCAGCTGGATCACCGGGTTGGCTGCGCGATAGAGCCCCTGATTCATGCCGAGCAGCACCCCGCACGGAATGGCGATCAGGGTCGCCAGCGCGAAGCCGCACAGCACGGTGAGCAGGCTGGTGGCTATCTGATCGAAGAAGGTGGGGCGCCCTGTGTAGGGACGCAGCTTCACCTCGGCCGCCGGATCCGCCGCCAGCCTTGCCGCATTGCGCACCTGCTGGCGTTCGAGGAAGGCCGCCGCCTTCTCCCGCTCCTGCAGATGCTCCTGCCCGAGGGACCAGAGCTGGCTGGCGGTGGCGAGCGGCCCCGGCAGGGTGCCCAGACTGGTCTGCACCTGGCTCGCCCCCCACTGCCAGAGGCCGAGGGAGAGCAGCACGCCGAGCAGGGGCTGCACCATGATTTTCCAGTTGATGGCTTTTAAATGGATGAGGGGCCATGTGTGTCGTTTCATCGGGATCTCCTTGCTCATTGCACCCGCTCATCGCCCTTGAGGCCGATGGCGAACTGTTGCAGGTAGGCGTTGGGGTGGCGGCCGTCGTAGATGAGGCCGTCGATGAAGCCATCCTGGGGGCCGCGATAGCCCTGCTCGCTGGCAAAGTCTGGGAAGTCACTGGCCTTGAGCTTGCCCTCGGCGATCAGCGCCTCGGCGGCCTGGCGATAGACGTCCGGTTGATAGACGGCCTTGGCCACCTGCTCGAACCAGGCGTCCGGTCTGGCCTCGGGGATCTGGCCCCAGCGCCGCATCTGGGTCAGATACCAGATGGCGTCGGAGTAGTAGGGATAGGTGGCGTGGTGGCGGAAGAAGACGTTGAAATCCGGCACCTGGCGCTTGTCCCCCCTGGCGTACTCGAAGGTGCCCGTCATGGCGTTCGCGATCACCTGCTCGTCCGCCCCCACGTACTCGGGTCTGGCCAGCAGCTTGGCCGCCGCGCGCCGGTTGCCGTTGTCGTCTGCATCCAGCCACCAGGCCGCCCGCAGCAGCGCCTTCACCAGCCGCACATGGGTGTTGGGGTGACGCTCGGCCCACTGCCGGGTGACGCCGAACACCTTCTCCGGGTTGTTGCGCCAGATCTCGTTATCCGTGATGACGGGCACCCCTATGCCCCTGGCGACCGCCTGCTGGTTCCAGGGCTCCCCCACGCTGTAGCCAGCGATGGTGCCCGCCTCCAGGGTGGCGGGCATCTGGGGGGGCGGTGTCACCGACAACAGCACGTCCGCCTGGCGCTGGCCCGAGTTGTCGCCGAGCCGGGGTGCATAGAAACCGGGGTGCAGACCACCTGCCGCCAGCCAGTACCTCAGCTCGTAGTTGTGGGGGGAGACGGGGAAGACCATCCCCATGTTGAAGGGCTTACCCCCCTGGCGATACTCCGCCACCACGGGCTTGAGGGCGGCGGCGCTCACCGGGGGCGGCACCTGGCCCGCCTGCGGCCTGGGCAACTGGGGCGCCATGGCGGCCCAGACGCTGTTGGCCACCGTGATGGCGTTGCCGTTGAGATCCATGGCAAACGCCGTCACCAGCTCGGCCTGGGTGCCGATGCCGATGTGGGCCGCCAGGGGCTGGCCCGCCAGCATCTGGGCACCGTCCAGCTCGCCGTCTATCACCCGATCCAGCAGGATCTTCCAGTTCGCCTGGGCTTCGAGGGTGACGTAGAGTCCCTCATCCTCGAAATAGCCACGCTCGTAGGCCACCGCCAGCGGCGCCATGTCAGTCAGCTTGATGAAGCCGAGCCTGAGCTCCTCCTGCTCCGGGGCTCCCAGTGCCAGCACCGGCAGCGACAACGCCGCCAGCAGCAGCCCCGCACATCCTTGTCGTCCGTTCATTGCATCTCCTCCCTCGGTTCCGGGTCAGGGCCATGGCGCCAGGCTGCCTGGAATCGCAGTGCCACCTCGTTGCAGCGCTGCGACCCAAGGTGCGTCGCGACCAAAAAAAAGCCCCGCCGATCCGGGATCGGCGGGGCTTCTTTGCCCTGTTGCGGGTGAGTGACCTGACCGGCCCCTCACTGCGCATCATTACTTCATTGCTATCGTGTTTTTGTTATTCACTTTCCGTGCCAGCTCGTCCAGGGTGCATCAGGCGGCCCTTTGCGGCCTGTGGAGCCCTGATCCTCCCTCAAATTTGCCTCAATTAGGCGCAGTTGCACCAAAACGGTTGGCCACGGGAGCGCTCAGGCGGGCAAAGCCTGCAGCAGTTGCCGCGCCAGCTCACCCAGGCTCAGGTGACGGCTCATGGCGGTGCTGCGCATCAGGCGATAGGCCTCGTCCTCGTCCAGCCCCTGATGGCGCATCAGGCGTCCCTTGGCCTGCTCGATGAGCCGCCTATCCTCCAGCTTCTGGCGCAGCTCGCTCTCGGTCTGCATCAGGGCCTGCACCATGGCGAGCTGACTGCGGGCCAGACGCAGCCACTGCTCCACCGGCTCACGCTCGCCGCAAGGGTGGGGCACCAGCAACACCCCCTGCTGCAACAGGGCGAGCTGGGTATCGCCCCCCAGCCGCTCGCAGAACAAGAGCCGCGGCATGTCGGGCCAAAGGGAGAGGCCAAGGCGTACCTCGGCGCTGAACTGGCGGCAACTGACGAGCAGGGCATCCCCCCTCTGCGTCGGCGTCAGCAACTGGCGGGTATCGAGGATCCCGGGCTGATGGCCGTAGTGACTGACCAGCAGGGCCAGGCGGTTCGCCTGGCCCGGGTCATCGGCGTGGATCAACAGCCGGGAAGCGGGGCCGTCCTGGCCCCGGGTGGAAAAAGTAGTCATGGCGCTCCTTACCGGCGACGATCGCGTTCTGTCTGGCGAAAATGCCGCAACATGAAGGCCAACTCTTTGAATCTACCTCCTTTTTATCTATCAGGAGGTAGTGGGGGTAGAGGGAAAATCGCCCCTCAGGCGACCCGTTCCAGTGCCTCCGTCAGCAGCCCCTGCAGCTCGGCGCGCAGCCGCACCACCTCCCCCATGATGATCAGCACCGGGCTCTGGCCCAGCAGGGCGCGGGCAGCTTGCTCCAGGCCATCGAGCGTGGCCTCGTGCACCTGCTGGCGGGGGCTGCAGCCGGCCACCACCAGGGCCACCGGCAGCACGCCCGGGGCCCCCGCCCTCAACATCCCTTCCCGAATGCGGGCCGCCCGCTCCAGCCCCATGTAGAACACCAGGGTGTGGCCCGCCCGGGTCAGCCCGTGCCAGCCCTGATAGTCGCGCTCGTCCATCAGGTGCCCCGTCACCAGGGTCAGGGAGCGGGCCAGCCCCCTGTGAGTCAGGGGAATGAAGCTGCTGGCGGCGCACCCCAGGGCCGCCGTGATCCCCGGCACCAGCTCGGCCTCGATGCCGTGCCGGGCCAGGTGCAGCGCCTCCTCGCCACCGCGCCCGAACACCAGGGGATCCCCTCCCTTGAGACGCACTACCCGCTTGCCCGTGCGGGCCAGGGCCAGCAGCAGGGCGTTGATCTCCTCCTGGGTCGGGCTCGGCTCACCGCAGCGCTTGCCCACGTCGAAGCGGGCCGCCCCGTGGGGAATGCGGGCCAGGATCTCGCTCCCCACCAGGCGGTCATAGACCACGATCTCTGCCGCCTCCAGACGGTGCAGGGCGCGCAGGGTCAACAATTCGAGGGGCCCGGGGCCCGCTCCCACCAGACTGATTTGGCTCATCTCAGGCTCCTTGTGTCCTGGCACCGCACTAAGCGGATGCCAGGAAAACATGTTTGATCAACAGCTTGTCGATTTCGGGCAGACAGGTGCCGCAGTTGCTGCCACAGCCGAGCAGGGCCTGCAGCCCCGCCAGCTCGCTCACCCCCTGCCGGGTGATAGCATCGACGATGCGCTGCTCCGAGACCCGCAGGCAGGAGCAGACCAGCCGGCTCTCCCCGGCCAGGGCCTGGCTCAGGGTCTGGCTCAGGGCCCCCGCCTGGAGCGGCGTGCCGAGCAGACTGGCCAGCAGGTCGACCTTGATGTCCGGGCGCCGCGCCCCCACCAGCAGGATCCCCTCGATGCGATCTCCGGCCAGGGCCACGGCCAGCCACCCCTCCTTCATGGGCAGCCTGAGCCAGTGCCCCTCGGCCCCCAGCCGTTGCCACAGGCTCTCTGTGCTCTCTGACCAGGAGGCCAGCAGGGTGCAGTTCCCCTCGGGCAGGGGACGCCTGGCCCACCAGTCCACCGACTCGCGCCACTCACCACGGCCACACCAGAGCCCTTGCCAGCAGGTGAGCTGCGCCCTGGCCTGCACCCGCCCCTGTTTGAACATCGGCTGGCCGGAAAGGGGATCCACCACGGGGGCGATGAGGCGGTTGACCGCCCCCTGGCTGCACTGGCTGTCGGTCCAGTGCATGGGCAGGAAGGCCTCCCCCTCCCTGAGCCCCTCATCCAGTCCCACCAGCAGCAGCGCCTCCCCAAGCCCGTTGCAAAGGCGCACCAGGTCCCCCTCCTTCACGCCAAGCGCCAGCAGGCTGGCGGCTCCCATTCGTACCCTGGGCCAGGGCTCGGCCTCCTGCAACCGGGGCACGTGGCCGGTGCGGGTCATGGTGTGCCACTGATCCCGCAGGCGGCCACTGTTGAGGAGCAGGGAGACAGCCCCTGCAAGCAGGGGCGTTTCTGGCTGCTCGGGGAAGCGCTGGGCCAGGGGCAGCAGGCGGGCCCGGCCATCCGGGGTGGCAAAGCGCCCATCCTCGAACAGGCGATCTCGTCCACGGGGCCAGTCAGCGTTGACGGGCCAGCGCAGGGGTTCCAACGCCTCGAATTCGGCACGGGTGAGACCCGCCAGCCCGGAGATGTCGAACTGGCGGGATCCGTCGTTCTCAAACCCGGAGAGGGCGGCATGCTCGCAGAAGATCTCGTGCTCGTGCTCATAGGCGAACCCCTCGCCAAAGCCGAGCCGACGGGCGAGCCGGGTCAGGGCCCACCAGTCGGGCCAGGCCTCCCCCGGCAGGGGCAGGAAGGCGCGCTGGCGGCTGATGGTGCGCTCGGAGTTGGTGACGGTCCCGCTCTTCTCTCCCCAGGCGGCGGCAGGCAACAGCAGGTGGGCGAGGCGCGCCGTGTCGGTGTTGGCCGTCACCTCGGAGACCACCAGCAGCTCGCAGCGGCTCAGGGCCTCGCGCACCCGGTTGCCGTCCGGCAGGGAGACCGCCGGGTTGGTGCCGAGCACCCAGAGCGCGCGGATCTCCCCCCGGTGCACCGCCTCGAACAGCTCGACGGCCTTGTGCCCCGGCCCGCGCACCATGGTCGGGCTTCCCCAGAAGCGCTGTACCCGATCGCACTCGGCCTCGCCAAAGCCCATGTGGGCGGCGAGCTGGGTCGCGAGCCCCCCCACCTCACGCCCTCCCATGGCGTTGGGTTGCCCCGTCATGGAGAAGGGAGCCGCCCCCGGCTTGCCGATGCGACCGCACATCAGGTGGGCGTTGATGATAGCGTTGGCCTTGTCCACCCCCTGGTTGGACTGGTTGATCCCCTGGCAGAACAGGGTGACGGTCTTGGGGGTGCGGGCAAAGAGCTGGTAGAAACCGAGCAGATCGCTGCGGGAGAGGCCGCAGCTGCGGGCCACCTCGTCCAACTGCCAGGCCGGATCGTCCAGCGCCCCCGCCAACGCCTCGAAGCCGCTCACGTGCTGCGCCACATAGGCCTTGTCCCAGCCATCTACATCGAGCAGGTAGCGGCACAGGCCGTTCCAGAGCGTCACGTCGCTGCCGGGTTTGAGTGCCAGATGCAGATCCCCCTGCTCCGCCGTCATGGTGCGGCGGGGATCCAGCACCACCAGCCTGAGCTCGGGGCGCCGCGCCCTGGCCTGCTGCAGGCGGCGAAACAGCACGGGATGGGTCCAGGCGGTGTTGGCACCGGTGAGCACCACCAGATCGGCGAGCTCGAGATCCTCGTAGCAGGCGGGCACCAGATCCTCCCCGAAGGCGCGCTGGTGGGCCACCACCGCCGACGACATGCAGAGCCGGGAGTTTGTGTCCACGTTGGCACTGCCCAGGTACCCCTTCATCAGCTTGTTGGCGACGTAGTAATCCTCGGTGGTCAGCTGGCCCGACAGATAGATGCCGATGGCATCCGGCCCGGACTCGGCCAGGATGGCGGCAAAACGCTCCGCCAGGGTGTCCAGGGCCTCCTCCCAGCCGATGCGCTGCCCCATCCAGCGCGGATAGAGCAGGCGATCGGGAAAGGCCAGGCTCTCCAGCAGGCTGGCTCCCTTGACGCACAGGGCGCCGCCATTGGCCGGATGCTGCTCATCCCCCTGCAACTGCCAGTTGTCGCCCTCCCGGCTCAGCCGGATGCCGCACCCCACTCCGCAATAGGCACAGGTGGTCTTCATTCCCTTGCTCCTTGTCATGTGTCTGACGAGGGGCCCATAAAAAAAGCGTCCGCCCCCCTGCGGGGACGGACGCCTTTGTCCGGATGCCTCATCGTCTTGTATGGGGAAGTGACTGCAAACCCCGCGCCAGGATGCAAGGGGCGCCGCCATTGCGCATCAGGGTGTCGGGCTGCGCCGCCACGGTGCAGCCGCCCCCTTGTTGGGCCCGCCTTGCGGGAATCCGCCCCGCACGCTGGGCAAGGGGCCCACCGGGGGTATAATGCGCCGCCACACAGGAGAGAGAGATGAAAGTGTCAGATGAAGGCGCTGCCGGGCAGCACCGGGCAGATGCCCGGGAGAGAGGGGACTATTGCGCCATCGGGCTGGTCAATCCCAAATCCCCGGAGAACGTGGGCGCCGTGATGCGGGCCGCCGGCTGCTACGGGGCGGACGAGGTCTACTACACGGGGCAGCGCTTCGAGCTGGCACGCCGCTTTGTGACCGACACCAAGCAGATGGTGGAGAAGATCCCCCTGCTCGGGGTCGAGGAGCTGCTGGACTTCGTGCCCGAGGGCTGCACCCCTGTGCTGGTGGATTTGATCGAGGGGGCCACGCCCCTGCCGGATTACGTGCACCCCGAGAGAGCCTTCTACATCTTCGGCCCGGAGGATGGCACCCTGGAACCCGCCCGTTTCGCGGCGGTGAAGGAGGTCATCTATGTGCCGACTCAGGGTTGCATGAACCTGGCCGCCTCGGTCAACGTCATCCTCTATGACAGGTTGGCCAAGACGCTCAGAGCCAAAGGCTGAGGCAGGACAAGAGGGGCCCGATGACGGCATCAGGCCCAACAGCTAGGGCTGTGGCTTGTTAGCCCGCACCACCTGTTCCCTGAGAAAGTCCTGGTAGTAGTCGTAGAGCTTGTTCTGCCGATAGATCTCCGCCAGCTTGCCCTGCCTTATCAGTGTGCGCATGCCGGGATCCCAGAGCCCGTGCAACTGCCTGCCCTTCGGGGTATCGGCGAAGATGGGGTAGGTCGGGATCCAGCGCAGGAATACCTGTACCAGCTCGGGGGGAAGGGAGCCTTCGGGGTAGAGGGCGCCGTCGGTCAGGTAGTAACTGTAACGCCCCTTGAGCAGCAATTGCAGCGCCATCTCGTGGCTGTCTATCTCGAACCAGCGCATCGGCTCCGGGATGAACTTGTCAAAGGCCCACCCCCTCAGCCAGAGCACCTCCTGCTCCTTGAGGCTGTGCTCCCCTGCCCAGTGCGGCAGCCAGCGCTTTTGCATCACCACGCTCACGTAGTCCGCCGAGTCGGGGTAGTCGGGCTGATGGACCCCGGGCACTTCTCCCCGATAGACCCCCATCGCCATGTCCCCCTCCTTTTGCGACACCACCGCCAGTGCCCGTTTGTAAGGCACCATGTGAAGCTTCACCTCGTGCCCCAGGGGTTCATAGATGGCTCGAACCACATCCAGATAGACCCCCTTGCCGTCCCGGTGACAGAAGCCGGGCCAGTCGTCGCAATAGACGTGTATGGTGTCTGCCCGCACGAACGAGGTGATCAGCAGGCAACAGAACAGAAAAAGACGAACCATGAATATCCTCAGTGATATGGCACTCGGCAGATGCTCACCGCCGGACGGCCCGTTCAGGCATACAGATAGCATAGAAAAACAGAGTCCCGGCCGACATTTTCCCCATTTTGCGAGCGGGTCGAGGGTTATTGTCGCCCCACAGCGTATCATGGCAAACAAGATTCATTAGTAGCCCAACTTGAGGGGAGATTCTCATGCCAACCATCAAATCCCTGCTCTGCCCCGTCGATTTCTCCGAGATGTCCAGAGCGGTACTCGACTACGCCGTCTTCATGGCCAACACCCACCAGGCCGAGCTCAAACTGGTCCACGTGGTGGATCAGCTGCACGGCTTCGACAGCTACAAGATCCTGCACATGACGGCCATCGAGATCACCCACGAGATGGAACGCCAGGCCAAGAGTCAGCTCAAGGAACTGGTCGCCTGCCTGCCCATTCCGGCCAAGTTCGAGGTCCGTTTTGGCCGCGCCGCCGATGAAATCGTCCTCCAGGCGAAGGAAGACAAGGTGGATCTCGTGGTCATGGGCAGCCATGGCCGCTCCGGCATCACCCACCTGCTGGTGGGCAGCGTGGCGGAATCCGTGGTGCGCCACGTTCCCTGCCCTGTGCTGGTGGTCCGCAAATAATCCCCGCCTGATGCGCCAAGGCCAGCATATGCTGGCCTTTTTGCTGTTCATTGCCATGGGATACTCATCTCAGAACCGGTGCACGAGGGATAACGAGAGGTCGTCGGCAAGGTAGAGCGCCGCCCACCAGTCCTGGTGACGCCCTCGCAGCAGGCTCACGGGCAAGGTCTCAGCCATGGGCATAGATGACGCTCCCTCCCTTGATGGTGTCGATGATGGCCCTGGACTGCTCCCTTGGCAGGGCCGGGCATCCCCAGCTGCGCCCCAGCTTGTCAAACTTCTGCAGATGCCTGGGGCTGGCGTAGTCCGCCCCGTGCACCACGATGGCGCGCTTGCGGACATTGCTGTTCTTGCCGGGACTGAGGCCGTCGAGACGCAGGGAGTAACCGTGCTTGCCCTGATAGGTCTCGGCGGTGCGGTAGACCCCCAGGGAACTTTGCCGGGAATTCATCTGATTGGAGAACTGGCGGGCGGCCAGCTCCCCCGAATTGCGGCCGTGGCTGACCCAGGTGTGGTAGAGCAGCTTGTGGCGCTTGACGTCGATGACGAACAGCCGGCGCATGGTCGAGGGCTTGCTGTAGTCGATGATGGTGAGAATGGGTTTTCGCTTGTGGCGCACGCTCTGGTAACCGTCCAGGGCCTTGCGAAACACGCGGCTGTCGAGCTTGCCGGCCAGGCCGAGCTGACGATAGAGATCCTGGTCCCAGCTGGCGTGGCTGGCGCCGCTGAAACAGAGCGCCCCCAGCAGCAGTGGCAGGCTCAGCCAGAGGCTGCCCCACCACGCACTCCTATCCTGTCCCTTCATCCTTGAAGTTGCTCCCCTTGCTGTCGCTGGCCTGATGCCCCGGGTGACACCGCATCCTGCTGGATAGTTATATGCAAGCCATTGATTGCGAGCAATAAAAAAGCACAAAAATGCCGACCTGAGTCGGCATTGTCCTGCTTGCTGAGCGTGCCTGGATCAGGCACGGCTGAGATAATCCGCCTGCCCCACCCACTTGTAGCTGGTGAGTTCGGTCAGCCCCATGGGGCCACGGGCGTGAAGCATCTGGGTCGAGACCGCCACCTCGGCCCCGAGGCCAAACTGGCCACCGTCGGTGAAGCGGGTGGAGGCGTTGACATAGACCGCCGCCGAACCGGCCCCGTTGACGAAACGCTTGGCATTGGCGAGGGAGTTGGTCAGGATGGCATCGGAGTGGCCGGCGTTGTGCTCGCGCATATGGGCGAGCGCCTCGTTGACGTCCGCCACCACCTTGACCCCCAGGGTCAGCCCCAGCCACTCGGTGTCGAAATCTTCCGGCCCCGCGTCGCACAGGTTGTCGCTGCCAGCCAGCAGCGCCATGGCATTGGGCGCGCCCACCAGGGTCACCTTGCGCTCGTTCATCAGAGCCACCAGTTGCGGCAGCAAGGTGGCCGCCACCTTCTCGTGTACCAGCAGGGTATCGAGGGCATTGCAGGCGGAGGGGCGCTGCACCTTGGCGTTCTCGATGACCGCCAGGGAACGCGCCAGATCGGCGCTCTCGTCCACGAAGATGTGGCTGATACCGAACCCGCCGATGATGACGGGGATGGAGCTGTTCTCCTTGCACATCTTGTGAAGACCCGCACCGCCGCGGGGGATGATCATGTCCACGTAGCGGTCAAGGCGCAGCAACTCGGCCACCAGCGCCCTGTCCGGATTGTCGATGTACTGCACCGCCGCCTCGGGCAGGCCGGACGCTGCCAGGGCATGCTGGATCACCCGCACCAGCTCCAGGTTGGAGTGGAAGGTCTCGCGACCGCCGCGCAGAATGCTGGCGTTGCCGGTCTTGAGGCAGAGGCTGGCGATGTCGATGGTGACGTTGGGGCGCGCCTCGTAGATGACGCCGATGACCCCGATGGGCACCCGGCGACGGGAGAGGCGCAGGCCGTTCTCCAGCACCCGGCTGTCGATTTCGGCCCCGACCGGATCGTCCAGGGTGATCACCTTGCGCACATCCGCCACTATGCCGGCAAGGCGCGCCGGGTTGAGCAGCAGGCGATCCAGCATGGCTTCCGTGAGCCCCGCCTCGCGCCCGGCGGCGATGTCTTTCTCGTTGGCCGCCAGGATCTGGGCACTGCGTGCTTCCAGTTCATCGGCGATGGCCGCCAGCGCCCGGTTCTTCTGTGCCGTGCTGACGGTGGCCAGTTGATAGGCGGCTTCACGGGCCGCCTGCCCCATTTTCTCCAGACTCATCACAGTTCCCTTTTGTTCATGCGGTGCCGCCCTCTTCAGAGCAGCACCATGTCATCACGGTGGATGGCCACGGCCCCATAGCCGTAACCCAATACCTGTTCAATCTGATCCGAGTGGACACCCCGCAGCCGATCCAGCTCCAGATGGTCGTAACGGCAGATACCGCGAGCCAGCTCGCTCCCCTTGGGATCCAAGATACGCACCACGTCGCCACGCACGAAATCACCCTTCACTGCGACGATGCCCTTGGGCAGCAGGCTGGAGCCCTTCTCCTGCATGGCGGCCACGGCCCCCTGATCCACCTGCACTTCGCCGTGAGGAGGGGGCCCTGCCAGGATCCAGCTCTTGCGCCCTTCCAGGGGGGATGCCAGGGCCGGGAACAGGGTCCCCACCCGCTCCCCGGCGGCGAGGCGGCCGATCACTTCCGGGATCTGGCCGGTGGCGATCACCACGTCCACCCCGGCGCGGCGCGCCACGTCGGCTGCCTGCAGCTTGGTGGCCATGCCACCGGTGCCAAGGCCGCTCACGCTGTCACCGGCAAGGGAGCGCAGGGTGTCATCTATGGTCTGCACCTCTTCGATGAGCTGGGCATCCGGGTTGGTGCGCGGGTCGGCGGTGAAGAGCCCCTTCTGATCCGTGAGCAGGATCAGCAAGTCCGCATCCGCCAGGATGGCGGCACGGGCGGAGAGGTTGTCGTTGTCCCCCACCTTGATCTCGGCGGTGGCCACGGCGTCGTTCTCGTTGATGACGGGGATGATGCGGTGATCGAGCAGAGTGCGCAGGGTGTCGCGGGCATTGAGGTAGCGTTCCCTGTCTTCCAGGTCGGCGCGGGTCAGCAGCATCTGGCCGATGTGCAGCCCGTAGAGGTTGAACAGGTCCTGCCATACCCGGATGAGCTGGGTCTGACCCACCGCCGCCAGCATCTGTTTGTTCGGCAGGGTAGGCGCCAGCGGAGGGTGGCCCAGATGCTCACGACCGGCGGCGATGGCCCCCGACGTGACCAGCACGACACGGTGCCCGTGTCGATGCAAGGCGGCACATTGTCTGACCAGCTCGACCATGTGGGCACGGTTGAGGCGGGCAGATCCCCCGGTGAGCACGCTGGTGCCCAGTTTGACGACTATGGTTCTGTTTTCCATGGGAACGAAGGGTTAGAAAAGTAAGGAATCCCTTTATACCCACGGCCCCCCTGCCCTGCAAGGCAATTAAGCCTCGCCAGGCAGTTGCGGGCTCGGTGACAAAGCATCGGGGTACCCCGCACCGGGAAGATGCGGGGCTTGGGGATCAGGCTGCCGTCACGCTCAGTTCGGCAGTCACCTGCTTCGCGGGGGATAGGGTGCACTCCAGCTGGGTCAGCTTGCCGCTGATGAGCTTGTAGAAATGTTGCAGGGTGCGTTCCACTTCCGCCTGATGCTTCTTGGGCAGCGCCTTGTCGATCCACTCCCCGTCCGCGTTGTAGAACCCCGTCTGATAGTGGTAGCTGAAGCTGTGATCCGCCTGCTCCAGCACCAGCCACCAGCCCCAGAACTCCCGCTTGTCCGGGGCAGGCTTGGCGCTGACACAGACTGACAGGCAGTCAAAGCGGTAGCGGCCCTCCTCGCACAGGTCTTCACGCAAATAGGGGCCAATGGCCGCGAACTGCCGCAGCAATCGCTTGTAAGTCACTCTTTCTGACATGCTAACCTCCCTGTTGAACAAGCCATACCATCACATGGTGATGTTACATTTTTTGTTTTATATCATGTACATAAGTGCTTTTTGAGCCAGTCTACCGTCTCTTTCAGTGCCTCGTCATAGACCTCGAGCAGTGGCTGCTTGTCAAACACCACCGCCTTGCCGTTGCGACTCGCAGCGGCCAATGCCCGGACATCCTGCTCGGGACAAATAAAATCTTTCTTGTGCCCGATACTCAATATCGGCACGGAAGTGCGACTCCCCAGCAATCCCTGGGTCTTGAGGGAGAAGACCTGACACTTGGTGCGCAGCAGATCCCACTGGGCCGCGTCCGCCCCCAGCCGGTTCGCCAGCCCGTCGCGCATCATGCGCGGGCAGCGGGCGAACATCTCCTGATTGGTGAACACCTGGTTGATGCCGGCACCGATGCAGACCACGGTCCTAAGCTTGAATGGCTCGACGAAGGCGAGACGGGCCGCCACATTGCCGGCGAGGCGGAACCCCACCATGGCGATGCGCTGGTGATCGACCCAGGCCACCTCCGAGAGGTAGTTGAGCACCGCCTGGTGCAGGCGGCTGGTGTCCTGCACCAGGGGCCAGTGCTCGGCATAGCCGGTGCCCGGCATGTCCAGGGAAAGCATCCCGATGCCATGGGGCTCGAGACACTTGAAATAGAAGTTGAGGAAGTCCACCTGAAGCGAATCGATGCCACCGCTGACGATGACCAGGGGCACAGGTTTCTCGGTGGTGGGCAGATGCAGGTAGCCCTGGATGGTCTTGCCCCGAAACGGGACCTGCAACTCCTTGAGGGGCACCTTGAACAGGCGTCCGGCCTCGCGATAGGCCATGTTGCCGAGCAACTGGGCCTGATCCGCCAGCTCGTCGTGCTTGAGGTGGGGGTAGCTTGCGATGGAGTAGTAGCGCACTGCCTTGAGCAGGCTCTTCAGCGCCGCGGCGCGATCCCCTTCCCCCAGCAGCGTCCGCCCCGTATTGAAATAATGGCCGGCGAGCTGGCTCCACTCATAGACCCAGTTGCCGGGCACATAGCCCTTGATGGTGTCCAGATAGCGTTCGTGACTGCGCTCCCCCTGCCCCATGGCGATGTGCGCCAGGGTCTGCTCCACCTCGACGGGATCGGCCCCCTGCCAGGCCCAGGTCGGTCTGCGCAGCAGGCGATACCAGCGGGGCGACAGGGCGCCATCGATGAAGCTGTCAGACAGTGCGCTGTCTTGCTCGTCGACGGGGCTCGAGTTGGAGACTTCGGAAGTTTCCAATACCTTTTTGACCCGGGTAAACAGCTTTTCCGTCAGATTGGTATCGTCGTTTGGTTCCAAAATGGTGGCTCTTCTGTCTCAAACAATGTCCCATCTTAACCACTTTTCACATCGAGCAGCCACACCAGAAACGCATTGAGCCCCAAAAGGGGCTCAATGTGGTCAACCTTGCATCACGACGGTTCAGTCAGCACCCGAATACCGGGGAGTCACTGGTCGCGACCGGTGCAGCGATTACGCTTCGTCGCAGATCGGCTTGGCAAACTCCAGCGCCATGTCCCAGGGCTGTTCAATCCAGGTGTCCTGCGGAATGGCGACTTCGAAGTCATCCACCAGGGGTTCGCCCATGGGCTTGGCGAAGATGGTGATGAACTTGGCTCTGGGGTAGAGCTCGCGGATCGCCTTGGCGGTGCCGCCGGTGTCCACCAGATCGTCCACCACCAGCCAGCCTTCGCCGTCACCTGCGGTGGTGGCAGCCTTCACCACCACCAGCTCGCGCTGGTTGTCGTGGTCATAGCTGGAGATGCAGAGGGTTTCGACATTGCGAATGCCAAGTTCGCGGGCCATCAGGGCCGCAGGCACCAGACCACCGCGACTGACGGCGATGATCCCTTTCCACTGGCTGACAGGCAGTTGACGACGGGCCAGACGGCGCGCTTCGCGTTGCAGGTTATCCCACGATACATAGAACTTTTTTGGCATGCTATCGATCTCAACGAGTTATAAAGCAATCACTTATGAGGCGAAACCCGGCAAAGAGACGGGTTCGGGTCAATTCTGGCACCCCGTTTCCCGAATTTTGCTTGCACTTTTTCGGCCTCGGGGCTGACGCCTCGGCGGCAAAAACGGATGCAATGCGAACAGGGATGGGGTGTAGCTGGCGGCCATGTCGGGTGGACTCCCGAGCTCGGGCCGGCTGTTGGGCCGGTATGATAGCACTCTTTATGGATAAATTGAGCGGCAAACGTATGCGAAAAACAGGAAATGTCCGCCATCTCCCGCTCTGTCGCCCTTTTGGGAGGGCTCCGACGACACCGACAGGTTGGCCGTTTGACACACATTCCATGACATTCGGGCAAAAAAATAGCAGGGGGAGGAGAGGATCCTCACACACCTGCTGCTGTTACCTGTGACGCCTGCGAGCCTTAACGGCGGGTGGCGTAGGGATTCGGGTAGTTGAAGCCCTGGGTATAGAGAGATTGGGCAAACCAATAGGTTGAATTGCTGCCTGACATCATAAACTCCTGATTGCTTAACAAGTTACGTACCTTAATGCGGGTTCACATCCTTGAACTGACACTCGGTTCCATGGAGGCGCACTTGCTTTGCTTCGGTTCCCTGGAGGCATTGATTGTCATCCTGACAAGTGGGCTGGCCACGGCGGCTAATTTACCACCCGGCGCCCAAAAGACAATATTTTTGTGACTGACATCACAAAATTGATGTTGTGCTGACACAAATAAGGCAGGTAGTGAAGTTCGCCATCCATGCTCCCTTTCCCAGCACAAGCAGAGCGTCATTTGCGCTGATCGCTCACATTTTTGCGTGATTGACTGTATTATCGTTATCCTCTTCCCCGGCCCGCAGAGTGGGGCCCGACATTTTCCATGCTGGTAAGGAGTCCCGACGTGGCACAGCTCAGTTCTCTGTCTCCCAAGTTGATTTGGCAATTCTTCGAGCAGATCTGCTCCATCCCCCACCCCTCCAAGCACGAAGCCCAACTGAGCGCCTGGATCGTCGCATGGGCCCAGGGAGAAGGCCTGGCGGTCAAGCAAGATGCCGTCGGCAACATCATCATCAAGAAACCGGCCACGCCGGGGATGGAAAACCGCAAGGCCGTGGTGCTGCAAGCCCACATCGACATGGTGCCCCAGGCCAACGCCGACACCCAGCACGACTTCACCACCGATCCCATCGATGCCTACATCGATGGCGAATGGGTCACCGCCCGTGGTACCACCCTGGGTGCCGACAACGGCATGGGCATGGCGGGTTGCCTGGCCGTGCTGGCCGACAAGACCATCAAGCACGGCCCGCTGGAAGTGCTGCTGACCACCGACGAGGAGACCGGCATGACCGGCGCCTTCGGTCTGGAAGCGGGCTGGCTGGAGGGCGAGATCCTGCTCAACACCGACTCCGAAGAGGATGGCGAGGTCTACATGGGCTGCGCCGGCGGGGTCGATGCCAATATCCGCTTCCCCCTGGAGCTGGTCGCTGCCACCGAGGGTGAAGGTTTCGAGCTGCAGGTCAAGGGCCTGCGCGGCGGCCACTCCGGGGTCGACATCCATCGCGGCCGCGGCAACGCCAACAAGCTGCTGGTCCGTCTGCTCAAGGCCGCCGAACCGCTGGGGGTGCGCCTTGGCGATCTCAGCGGCGGCACCCTGCGCAACGCCATCCCCCGCGAGGCCCGTGCCAGCCTGCTGGTGCCCACCGCCAGCGTGGCTGACTTCAAGGCCCTGGTGGACCGCTACGCCGGCATCTATCAGAGCGAGCTGGCCGCCACCGAGGCCAACCTCACCGTGCTGCTCACCGCCCGGGAGAAACCGGCCCAGCTCATGAGCGAGTCCCTGCAAAGCCGCCTGCTGGATGCCCTGATGGCCTGCCCGAACGGGGTGATGCGCATGAGCGACGCCATCCCGGGCGTGACCGAGACCTCCACCAACCTGGGTGTCATCAAGACACTCGAGGGGGAAGTCTATGTGCAGTGCCTGATCCGCTCCCTCATCGATTCCGGTCGCGAGAACATCGAGCAGATGACCCGCTCCCTGTTCACCCTGGCCGGCGCCAGCTGCGAGTTCACCGGCGCCTACCCGGGTTGGGCCCCGAACGTTGACTCACCGGTCATGGCACTGGTGCGAAGCAGCTACCAGACCCTGTTTGGCGAGATGCCGAACGTCATGGTGATCCACGCAGGCCTCGAGTGCGGTCTGTTCAAGAGCGCCTACCCGGACTGGGACATGGTCTCCTTCGGCCCGACCATCCGTGGCGCCCACGCACCGGGGGAGAAGGTACACATCCCGGCGGTCGAGCGTTTCTGGCAACTGCTGGTTCACGTGCTGGAACATATCCCGGCCAAGTAAGCCAACTCACGACCATACCGATGCCCCGCCCCGTGCGGGGCATCTTTTTTGTCCTCCCTCCTCGGCCACCTCTCTCATATCCCCGACTCCATACGTGGCACTGGCATGAAACCGTATCCATGAACAGGTCTGCATTTGAAAACCCTTTCCATGATTTATGTAAATTTACAACACAAAAAGTTGATCCAGCTCACATATGCCCCTAGGATCAGAACGTGACCAAGGTCACACAACCCATGAACCACAGAGAAACGAGGTCATCATATGTTCGAGAATCTGGCAGTGCTGTTCCACCTGAAGGGTGCAACCAGCAAGAAAGGTGCTGAAGAGAAAGACACTTATGCGCCTGCAACCCGCAATTACTACTTCCGTTATGGCGCCTGATATCGCCTGTCCGGAAGTTGAAATTAGCAACGTAATAAAACTACAAAACAACTCAGCAATCCACACAGCAGCCACCCCCATCGGGGCGCTGTCCTGCCCGGGCCAGAATTTCCACGGCCAAACCTGAACTCCAACCATGAAGATGGGGCCCGCAGGCCCCATTTTTTTATCCCGTTTCCGCCTTTATTGCGCCTCCTCGGTGCCACCTTGCAGCGATGCCGGTCGCGACGCGGCGGGCGCCGGCATCATATCGCCTTTCCCAACGGGACCGCCTCCTGCACGGGCAAGGGGAAATGGCAGGCCACCTGATGCCCCTGCCCGCCGCACGCCTCAAGGGCGGGCGAGCGGGTGCGGCACAGATCCGTTGCATGGGGACAGCGCTGGTGAAAGTGGCAGCCACTCGGCGGCGAGATGGGGGACGGCACATCCCCCGTAAGCAGGATGCGCTGGCTGCGCCGCCGTGGATCCGGCACCGGAATGGCGGAGATGAGGGCCTGGGTATAGGGATGGCGCGGTGCCAGGTAGAGTGCCTGGGCCTCGGCCAGCTCGACGATCCGGCCCAGATACATCACCGCAATCCTGTCCGAGATGTGCTTGACCACCGACAGGTCATGGGCGATGAAAATGATGGCGAGGTTCATCTCCCGCTGCAGATTGAGCAGCAGGTTCACGATCTGGGACTGCACCGACACGTCGAGCGCCGACACCGCCTCGTCACACACCAGCAGCTTGGGCTTGAGGGCGATGGCGCGGGCGATGCCGATGCGCTGTCGCTGGCCGCCAGAGAACTCATGGGGATAGCGATCCACCGCGCTGCCGGGCAAACCGACTTTCTCCAGCAGCTCCTGCACCCATGTCCGGCGCTGTTCGGCGTTGCCCTTGCCGTGGATGATGAAAGGCTCCTCCAGGATCTGCCCAACCGTGTGGCGGCTGTTGAGGGATTCTGCGGGATCCTGGAACACGATCTGCATCTCCTGACGCAGGGATCGCATCTCCTTGGGCGAGAGGTGGGTGATGTCACGCCCCTCGAAGGTGATGGAGCCGGCGCTCGGCTCGAACAGCTTGAGCAACGAACGCCCCAAGGTGGATTTGCCGCATCCCGACTCTCCCACCAGGCCAAGGGTCTCCCCCTGCCTGAGATCAAAGCTGATGCCATCCACCGCGTAGACGGTGTATTGCTTGCGCAAGAAACCGCCACCCATCTTGAAATGCTGCTTTAAATTGCTTACCGACAACAAGCTGGTCATGACTTTCATCCCCGACGATTCATGGCAGCAGACGACCTGGTCGCCTTCCCGCCGCCTGGCTGCCCTGCGACACCCCGTACCCACACCAGGCCGTTCATAGGCTCACCTCCTTCCAGTGGTGGCAGGCCACCCCGTGGCGTTCGCTCAACTGCTCGGTCATCGGTATGGTCTCCACGCAAAGGGGCGTGGCATGGGGGCAGCGGTTGGAGAAACGGCACCCCGCCGGCATCTCGTGCAGGGCGGGCACCTGACCCTTGATGGTCTTGAGCAGGCTCTTTGGCACATCTTCCAGACGCGGGATCGAGGCCATCAGACCATGAGTATAGGGATGGCGCGGGTGGTCAAACAGTTCATAGATATCGGCCCGCTCCACCGCACGCCCGGCATACATCACCACCACCTCGTCGCACAGCTCCGCCACCACCCCGAGATCGTGGGTGATGAAGATGATGGCCATGCCGGTCTGGGCTTGCAGCTCCTTCATCAGATCCAGGATCTGGGCCTGGATGGTCACATCGAGCGCCGTGGTCGGCTCGTCGCAGATGAGCAGGGCAGGTTCGCAGGCCAGCGCCATGGCGATCATCACCCGCTGGCGCATGCCGCCGGAAAGATTGTGGGGATAAGCAGCGAAACGCTGGGCAGGCTCGGGGATCCCCACCTTCTTCAACATGGCGATGGCGGCGTCACGGCGCTGGGCCTTGCTGTAATCGGGGCGGTGGAGGCGAAACACCTCCATCAGCTGATCGCCGACCGTCTGCACCGGGTTGAGGGCCGTCATGGGCTCCTGAAAGATCATGGAGATACGGTTGCCACGCACCTTGTACATCTGCTCCGGCGGCAGATTGAGCAGCTCCTCCCCCTGAAAGCGGATGGAGCCCGCCACCACCTGACCGTGGGGCCTTGGCAGCAACCCCATGATGGCCAGCGAGGTGACGCTCTTGCCGCAGCCGGACTCGCCGACTATCCCCAGGGTCTTGCCCGGGGCGACCTGGAAGCTGACCCCGTCGAGCACCTTGATCTTGCCGTCGTCGACGGCGAACTCCACCTCGAGATCCCGCACCTCGAGGATGGGGGACAGAGACTGCCCCTCATGATCGCTGGTGCCGGGGGCGGTGACCTGTGTGTTGGGCATGACTGCTGCTCCCTTCTGGGCCACATCAATGATGTGCATAGGTCTTGTCGATCAGGGTGATGGGGGCCAGCGCCTTGCCGTCAGCCTTGGCCTTCTGGGTCTCCTCCTTCACCTTGGGATCGATCCAGAGCAGGCCGCCACTGCTGTGGGGATAGCCATCCATGGGCCAGTAGAGCAGATCCGGGGTGTTGCGGGTGGCGGGCACCTCCGGCAGCATCACATAGCGCCAGCTGCTGGCTCGCACGTAGTTGAGCTGAACCCCGGGCACGAAGATGGCGAGATCATAGATCCGCTGCTGGATCTGGTGGGAAAGCGCGGCCCGCTTGTCCATGTCGAACTCGACGTTGTAGGCGTCGATCAGGCTGTCGAGCGCTTTGTCAGCCACGTTGAACAGGTTGTTGGTCTGGGGCTTGTTGGCGTTGTCGGAGTGGAAGGACTCCCAGTATTGCGGATAGAGACCGCCGCCCCCCCAGCCAAGCCAGGCCGCCTCGTGTTTCTTCTCCAGCATCACCTTGAAGCCGGTGGCGCCATCCACCAGATTGAGCTCCAGATCCAGGCCCGCCTTCTTGGCCTCTTCCTTGAGCACGGTCAGCCGCTTGGAGTGCTCCTGGCTGGTGTAGGTGAGGGCCAGGGTGAGCCGCTCTCCCTTGTCGTTATGCAGGATGCCGTCCGGTCCCTGCTTGCCGTAGCCGCCCTTGGCGAAGTACTCCCGTGCCTTGGCGATGTCGTAGGCCCGCTCTGGCAGCGCGATGTCGGTGAAGGCCCCGAAGCCAGACCCGAAGGTGGTAGCGCGGTCATAGTCTCCATGCAGCACCGTCTCTATCATCTTGTCGATGTTGAAGGCGTGCTGGATGCCGAGCCGCACGTTGAGATCCGCCAGCTTGGGATTGGCCACGTTGAGGTGAACCCCCTGCCCCCCCTGCTTGGTGTCGGTCATGGCCATCACCTTCTGCACGTATCCCTGCTTGTACTCCGGTGTGACCGCCTTCTCATGCCACCAGTTGGGCAGGATCATCTCGAAGGTGTCCAGCTCCCCCTTGAGGAAGTGGCGGAACGCGATGTTGTGGTCGCGGATCACCTGCACCTTGATGGTGTCGAGGTTGAACCTGTGCTGGTTGTAGCGATCGTCTTTTGCCCACCACTCCTTCTGCTTGCTGAAGGTGACGGACTTGCCCTTTTTTACGTCGCTCATCACGTAGGGGCCCGTGGTGGGTACCACGGCCCAGTTGTACTGCTTCACCCAGTTCGGGCCCATCTTGTAGTAGTGCTTTGGCTGGGGCCACAGTTCGGTGGTGTTGAGGAGATCGAGCTTGGCCTTGCGGCTGCCCGCCTTGACCAGAATGGTGTGGTCGTCAATCTTCTCCACCGCCACCACCTCGGTGGTGTAGTAGTTGTTGAACCAGGGGCCCTTGATGTCCTTGGAGCGCATCATCTCGTAGCCGAAGGTGTAGTCATCGGCGGTGACCGGCTTGCCGTCGGACCACTTGGCGCGCGGGTCGAGTTTGAAATAGACGGTCTGGCTGTCCGGCGCGATGGCCCAGGCATTCGCCAGGGCCGGAATGGGGTTGCCCGTGTTGGGATGGAAGCTGATGAGCCTCATCTGGTTGTCGAGGATGAAGGAGCGGAACGAGCCGTTGGAATCCGGCCCCACGGTGCGAAACGTCAGCGGGAAGCTGTCGACGAAGAGATTGAGGTTGCCGCCGGGCAGCGCCTTGGGAGAGGCGAACACGGGGTCGGTGTCGTTGGTCTCCCACGTCAGATCCGCGGGCAGGCTAGCCGCCCACACCCAGGATCCGTTCAACAGCAGAAAGAGAGCACCTGTCCATTTGATTTTATTGTTCATGTTTGACTTCCTGGTCATGCCCCTGCACTGGGGGCGTCTTCATTAAGGGTCCTGTCGATGTGCCCTGGCAAGGCGCCACCGCTCACTGATAACGGGTAAATTTGCGCGGATCGAACGCCTCCCGGATGGCCTCCCCGATGAAGGAGACCATGATGAGCACCAGGCTCACCGCCGCCACCACCGAACTCACGATCCAGATGGCGTCGAGGTTGTTGATCCCCTGGGAGAGCAGCTCCCCCCAGCTCGGGGTCGGCGGCGCCAGGCCAAAGCCCAGGTAGTCCAGCGCCGTCAGGGTGGAGATGTTGCCCACCACGGCAAACGGGGCCAGGGTGACGATCATCATCAGGGTATTGGGCAGAATGTGGTTGAAGATGATGCGCCGGGTGCTCGCCCCCTGGGCCCGCGCCGCCATCACGTAGTCCCGCGCCCGCTCCTTGTAGGTGAGGGTGCGCATGTACCAGGTGATCCCCATCCAGCCGAACAGCACGTTGATACCGACGAACAGGCCGAAGTTCGGCTTGGCCAGGGAGACCAGGATCATGATGACGTAGAGGAAGGGCACCTGGGACCAGATCTCGATGAAACGCTGCATCAGGAGATCGAATCGACCGCCGAGGAACCCCATCATGCAGCCGATGCTGACCCCGATGACATAGCTCGCCACCAGCGCGATGAAGGCAAAGCCGATGGCGATGCGAAAGCCGTAGACCAGCCGTGCCAATACATCGCGACCGCTGGTGTCGGTGCCGAGGAAGTGGCGCTCCGCCAGGCTCGGGGCATAGGGCGGATAGGCTTCCTCCTTGAAGTCCTGCTCATAGGGGTTCCAGGGGACCAGGGGCAGCAACACCCAATCCCCCTTATCTTCCTTCGCAAATTGGCTCTTGAGCTGGCGGTAGTTGGTCTCGTACTCGTAGTCGAGCCCGAAGTGCTGGCCCGGGATCACGTCCCCATAGGTGGGGAAATAGAGCTCCCCCTGATAACTCACCGCCAGGGCCCGGCTGTTGACCAGCAGTTCCGCCAGCAGAGAGATGACCACCAGGACCGAAAAGATGACAAAGGAGTAGTAGCCGCGCTTTATCGACTTGAAGCGCTTGAGTTTTTTCAGCGTTACCGGATTCAGGTTCATGCTCACTCTCCAAACCGCACGCGGGGATCGACCAGGGCAACGCAGATGTCGGAGACAATGTTGCCCACCAGCATCAGCATGGAGGTGATGGCCAGAATGCCCATGACGGTGGGGTAATCCCGCTCGACGATGGCCTCATAACCGAGCAGGCCGATGCCGTCGATGTTGAAGATGGTCTCGATGAGGAAGGAGCCCCCGAAGAAGACGGTGAGCACCGACCCTAAGTGACTCGCGATGGGGATCAGGCTGTTGCGCATGGCGTGATCGGTCACCGCCTTGCGAAACGGCAGCCCCTTGGCCACGGCGGTGCGCACATAATCCGCCGACAGGTTCTCCATCAGGCTATTCTTCATGGTCATGGTGAGGATGGCGAAATCCCCGATGGCGTAGGCGATGAGCGGCAGCAGCGCGTGGGCGAAGACGGTGCGGATCTGATCCCAGCTGCTCTCCATACCGTCAAACTCGTCCCCCGGGAAGCCCCCCATGGGCAGCCACTCCAGATGGAACGCAAAGACGGTGATGAGGAAGATCCCCACCACGTAGGCGGGCAGCGCATAGGCCATGTAGATGAGCATCGAGCTCAGGGAATCGAAGCGGCTGTTGTGCCTGAGCGCCTTGGCCACCCCGAGCGGGATGGAGACGGCATAACTCAGCAGAAAGGTGGCGAGCCCGAAGAAGGCGGTCACCGGCAACCTCTCCTTGATGAGATCCCACACCGGCTCGTAATAACGGGTCGACTCCCCGAGATCCAGCACCGCCAGCTTCTGCAACCAGTCCCAGTAGGCGACCAGCATGGGCTTGTCGAGACCGTAGAACGCCTTGAGCTCTTCAATCTGTTCGTCGGAGAGTGCCTGCGCCCCCTTGCTGCCACTGGAGCGGCCGGACTCGTTTTGCGAGACCTGCGCCTGCAGCAGCATGCGCTCGACCGGGCCGCCCGGCACGAAGCGGGTGATGGTGAAGACGAGCAGGGTGATACCGAGAAACGTCGGGATGATCAAAAGCATCCGACGTAGGAAATACGACAGCATGGTGGAACCTCGTCCTTGTTGTTCTTTTATGGCCAGTCACATCCGGTGACGGGCCTATCCTTACCTGGCATTACTCACTGAATTGACTGGCATTGACAGACAATCCGGCTCGGTCACTGTAAAAGCTCTGCAACAAAAATCAAGTAGAACTCTGTCTGCAACCGGGAATGTCCCCCCGCAGCATATCCCGCGGATGATTTTTTCCAAAAAACCCAACTTCAATATAAAAAACTGCTACGCCTACCCGTCCAACTCGATTTTAATTATTAAAAAATTAATTACACAGGTGTTTCGCGAATTCAACTTCGAAGTGCGACACTCGCCTATGCCGCCTGACAGTACTCTTCGAATACCTTGACAGGCTGCC
>NZ_JAPCJD010000044.1:0-33133 GCF_027707845.1 Aeromonas sp. QDB14
AGAGCGACGCAGCTTTTGGCTGCTGCGGGAGTGGCATTCTACTCAACCGCCTTCTCGAGTCAAGCCTTATTTTCAAAAGCTTTTCGAGATTACCGACTTGGCTTTCTGCGTTGCCGCTTGCCCTGTCGATGGAGGCGCATTATAGGGAGCGAATTCGTTCTGGCAAGGAGATAATTGCAAAAAGATGGCTTTCATCCTTCAACCGATTACAAAGCGACCGCGGTGATGAATTAATGCACGAAAAGGGTCTGCAGATTGGTATTCCGGATGCTGTATTGAGGCCGGCAGGTTGACAGATCAAGCTTGTATCAGTTTGGCTTTCCCTTGCAGCACAACCATGATGATCGGCTTTCCGCCTTCGGGTAACATAGCGCCCCTTTGCGATTCTCACACTCTTGGGTTTTGGAGAGTTTAATGCCTTTTGCACTTGGCCAGCGTTGGATTAGTGATACAGAGACGGATCTGGGTTTGGGGACTGTCGTTGCTGTTGAAGGACGCATGGTTACCCTGTTGTTTCCGGCTACCGGTGAAAACCGCATGTATGCCAAAGAAGAGGCACCGGTCACCCGGGTCAGCTTCAATGTGGGCGATCAGATAGCCAGCCACGAAGACTGGACCATGACGGTCGACGAAGTGCAGGAGAAAGATGGCCTGCTTATATATGTAGGTGTCCGCACCGACAATGGTGAGCCGGTTGCCCTCAAGGAAGTGTTTCTCAACAACTTCATCAAGTTCAACAAGCCGCAGGATCGCCTGTTCGCCGGCCAGATTGACCGGATGTCCCGCTTTACCCTGCGCTACGAAGCGCTGGTCAACCAGCACCAGCGTCGCCGCAACCCGACTCGCGGCCTGGCTGGCGGGAAAGTCAGTCTGATCCCGCACCAGCTCTACATCGCCCATGAAGTGGGTCACCGCTACGCCCCGCGCGTATTGCTGGCGGACGAGGTGGGTCTGGGCAAGACCATCGAAGCAGGCATGATCATTCACCAGCAGTTGCTCTCCGGCCGCGCCCATCGGGTGCTGATCCTGCTGCCCGAAACGCTCCAGCACCAGTGGCTGGTCGAGATGTTGCGCCGCTTCAACCTGCACTTCTCCCTGTTTGACGAGGAGCGCTGCATCGAGGCGTTCGCCGATGCAGAGAACCCCTTCGAGACCGAACAGCTGGTGATCTGCAGCCTCGACTTCCTGCGCAAGAAGCGTCGTCGCTTCGAACAAGTGCTGGAAGCCGAGTGGGATCTGCTGGTTGTCGACGAAGCGCACCATCTGGAATGGAGTGAGGAGGCACCGAGCCGCGCCTACGAAATGGTGGAAGCGCTGGCCGAACAGGTACCAGGTGTACTGCTGCTGACCGCGACCCCGGATCAGCTGGGCCACCAGAGCCACTTCGCCCGTCTACGCCTGCTCGACCCGGAGCGTTTCTACGACTACGACGCCTTCCTCGCCGAGGAGCAGGCCTATGGTCAGGTCGCGAGCGCAGCCCAGGAACTGCTGGATGGCAAGACCCTGAGCGATGAAGCCAGGCAGATCCTCGCCAGCCAGTTGGATGGGCTGGATCTCACTGATGCGGCCGCCCGTCAGCAGGCAGTTGCCAAGCTGCTGGATCAGCATGGCACCGGCCGGGTGCTGTTCCGTAACAGCCGCGCCAATATTCAGGGCTTCCCGGAGCGCCACCTCAACGTCTACCCCATGCCGCTGCCGGAGCAGTACAAGACCGCCATCAAGGTGATGGGCATGATGGGTGGCAATGGCGGCGATCTGCAGACCCGTGCCCTGCGCTACCTCTATCCCGAGAAGATCTTCCAGCAGTTCGAAGGCGACAACGCTACCTGGACCCAGTTCGACCCGCGCGTCGAATGGTTGCTGGAACTGCTGCTCTCAGCCCGTCAGCAGAAGGTGCTGGTGATCTGCTCCGAAGCAGCCACCGCCATCGCGCTGGAGGAGGCGCTGCGCACCCGTGAAGGGATCCGTGGCGCCGTATTCCACGAAGGGATGTCGATCCTCGAGCGGGACAAGGCCTCCGCCTATTTCGCTCAAGCTGAGGGGGGAGCTCAGGTGCTGCTCTGCTCCGAGATCGGCTCAGAAGGTCGCAACTTCCAGTTTGCCAGCCATCTGGTGCTGTTCGATCTGCCACTCAACCCGGATCTGCTGGAACAGCGTATCGGCCGACTGGACCGTATCGGTCAGCAGAATACCGTCGAGATCCACGTCCCCTATCTGGAAGGGACTGCCCAGCGCGCCCTACAGCTCTGGTATCACGATGGTCTGGATGCATTCGAGCAGACCTGCCCGACCGCCCGCCCGGTGTTCGAAGCGGTACGTGACGAGCTGTTCGAGCTGCTGGCTGCCAACACCGGCGAGCAGGGCCCCCTCGACGCCCTGCTGGTCAAGACCCGCGAACTGCACGAGCCACTCAAGGCCCGGCTGGAACAGGGTCGCGATCGCCTGCTGGAAATCCACTCCAGCGGTGGCACCACCGCCCAGCAGCTGGTCGAGAAGCTCGCCGCCGAAGATGACGACACCGGCATGATCTCCTTCGCCCTCAAGATGTTCGACGAGATCGGCGTCAACCAGGATGATCGTGGTGAAAATGCGCTGGTGCTGACTCCCGGGGATCACATGCTGGTGCCGAGCTTCCCGGGCCTGCCGCAAGACGGCATGACCATCACCTTCGATCGCAACACCGCCCTGTCGCGGGATGACATGGCGCTGCTCTCCTGGGATCACCCCATGATGCGCGGCGGTATCGACCTGATCCTGGGTTCCGAGATCGGTGCCACCTCGGTGGCACTGCTCAAGAACAAGGCGCTGCCGGTCGGCTCCATCTTGCTTGAGCTGATCTTCGTTGCCGAGTCCGCGGCTCATCCCCAGCTCTACCGTTTCATGCCGCCGACGCCGATCCGTCTGCTGATGGACAAGAACGGCCAGAATCTGGGCGAGAAAGTGGCGTTTGATGCCTTCAACCGCCAGCTGACACCGGTCAACCGCCACCTTGGCAGCAAGCTGGTTACCGCATCCCAGCCGGTGATCCACGGACTGATTGGCAAGGGCGAGGTCATTGCCAACGAACTGAAAGCCGGGATTGTCGACAAGGCCCGTGCCCAGATGGCGCAGACCCTGCAACAGGATCTGGACAGGCTGGAGGCACTCAAGGCGGTCAACCCGAATGTGCGCGACAGCGAACTGGATTATCTGCGCAATCTGCAGGCAGAATTGCACCACCTGATCGACCAGACCCAACTCAAGCTGGATGCCATCCGCTTTATTGTGGTTACCCATAACTGATAAAACGGTGCAGGCATCATCTGGTTGCTAACGACCAGACCCAACTCAGGCTGGATGCCATGCACTTTTTATCGTGGTTACCCATAACTGATGGGGGCTTGCCCCCCGCTTTGACTCAAGATGCGAGACGCTATGTTTGTATACTCCCCGCCCCTGGAACCCTGGCTCGATATCCTGTTCAAGGACAAGGACATCATGGTGGTCAACAAGCCCACTGGCCTGCTGAGCGTCCCCGGGCGCGGCCCCGAGAATGAAGACAGCGTGCTCCATCGGGTCAAGCAGCAGCACCCCAAGGCGGCGGCTGCCCATCGCCTCGACATGGCGACCACCGGCGTGCTGGTGATCCCGCTCACCCCCAACTCCCACCGGGAGCTGAGCCGGCAATTCCGAGAGCGGGAGACCGAGAAGCACTACCTCGCCTGGGTGTGGGGTGAACCGGCGCTGGATGCGGGTGAAGTGGATCTGCCGCTCTGCGTCGACTGGCCCAACCGGCCGAAGCAGAAGGTGGATTTTGAGGAGGGGCGTCATGCCCTGACCCTGTGGCAAAAACTGAAGGTGGAGAACGGCAACAGCCTGATCAAGCTGACCCCGATTACCGGTCGCTCCCATCAGTTGCGGGTACACATGCTGGAGCTGGGTCACCCCATCCTCGGCGACAACCTCTACGCCAACCCGGATGCGCTGGCGGCTGCACCGCACCTTTATCTTCATGCTGCCAGCCTGACCATCAGCCACCCCCGCAGCGGCGAGCGGATGACCTTCGAGGCACCGGCCCCTTTCCCGGTCTGAGCCTGACAGGTAACAGCCCAATAAAAAGAAAGCCCCCATCGAGAGATGGGGGCTTTTTTATCGCTCAGACGCGGATATCGATCTTGCTTCCGAGGGAAGCGCTGGCCGATGTCGGCGCTGCCGGAGCGGATTGCGCTGCTGTTTCCAGCAGTTTCAGTGCGGATTCGCCTTCCTGGGTCTGCTGCTTTTTGGCCAGGCTGGCCACCATCAGTGCAGAACCGAACGACGCATTTGCAGAACTAGAAATATCCATTGTGTACCTCCTGCCAAGAGACTATCGGCCGGGACCGGTGAGACATGAGCCATATCGTTCAACGCAGATATGCCTTGTCCGGCGAGCGCCGGGCCAACCAGCGCTCTTCCATCTCCAGCAATGTCTGATAGGCCTTTTCAGCATGCTCCGGGCGACTGAACAGATATCCCTGCCCATACAGATGTATGTCGGTCAATGAGCGCAGCACATCGAGCTGCCCCTGGGTCTCGATCCCTTCACATACCAGTTTCTTGCCAAGCATGGAGCCCATACGGCAGATGTTGGCGACCAGTTCGGCCGCCTCAATGGAGGTGTCGATACCCTGGATGAAGGACCTGTCTATCTTCACCTTGCTCACCGGCAGCTTCTGCAGGTAGCTGAGGGAGGAGTAGCCGGTGCCGAAGTCGTCAAGGGCCAGATGTACCCCCTGCTGGCTGAGATCCTGCATCAACTGCAGCGAGTTCTTGACCTCGCGCATGGTGGTGTCTTCCGTCACCTCCAGCACCAGGCTGGACGCAGGGATATGGTGCTCCATCAGCGCTCTGGCCACCAGCTTCAACAGGTTGCGCTGGTACATGCCCGGGGAGATATTCACGCACATCTGCAAGTCCACCAAACCCAGGTGCTGCCACTGATGCAGTTGTTCACATGCGGTATTCAATACCCAGCCACCCAGTTTCTCGGCCAGCTGGAACTCTTCCGCCACCTGGATCACCTCGTTGGGGGGAATAAAGCCAAGCTCGGGATGGCGCCAGCGCAGCAGCGCCTCCACGGCTTCACAGCGGCCACTTTCCAGATTGACGATGGGCTGGTAATAGAGCTCGAGCGCATTGTGCTCCAGCGCCATCACCATGTCAGACGCAAGATGCTTGCGCCTGGCCGTCTCGTTGAGCAGGGAACTGTCATAGATGACATAGGGAACATGGGTCTTGCGGCTGTGAGAGAGGGCCTGCTCCGCCCGGCTGAGCAACTCCTGGGTCTGGTTGCTGTCGGTCGGGAAGAAGGCGATACCAATACCGACCTCAAGCCGGAAAGGGTAGTTGTCGATGATGATGTCTTGCTTGATGGAGTGGAGCACTCTGGCCACGAGCTCCCTGACCTGACGAAGATCGCTCCCCTCCCGTTGCAGCATGGCAAGCTGATCTCCCCCCAAACGCGCCACCCACTCCCCGTTTTCGCACAGGGCGCGCAGCCGCTTTGCCACCTCCTGCAGCAGGAGGTCCCCTGTGTTGTAGCCAAACTTGCTGTTGATATCACGAAAGTCGTTGATGTCGACCAGCACCAGTCCGAAGGAGGTGTCACGGGTGACATAGGCATCCATCTTTTCCAGCAGCGCCAGCCGGTTGGCGAGCCCGGTGAGGGGATCGATCCTAGCGGTCCTGAAATGGCGCCTGGCTTCTCGCACCAGCAGGCCGCTGAGCAGAATGACGGACACCACCAGCCCCGACACCATGAACAGCAGGGCATTGCGCAACTGGCCAAAACGCGCGTCGTTGCCCGTATAGACGTTGATATTGTTCTGCATGACGGAAGCAAGAGAGTAAGAGAGGGGTTCCTGCAAGGGCGCAAGTGTCATCATGACTTGCTGGTAATCCGGCGTCCCCGGTTTGAGCTTGACCAAATCAGGCTCCAGCTTGCGAATGCTGCTTTCGGTCAGTTTCACCAGCCGCAGCGTCTTCGGATTGTCCGCGAGGCTTTTTCTCAGTTGGCCGCTCAGGAGGATGGGGGTACGACTCCAGAGAATGTCATAGCGGAGCAGCAGAGCTTCCTGGTCTATGCCACCATAGTGGTAAATCTCGACGGCATTGAGAAAGCGGCCCAGCTCGAGCTGCAACTGCATCAATGCCCAAGAGACGTCATAGGTGTACTTCTCCATCACCCGGGTCGCATTTTGTATCTGCACCAGGCAATAGAGGGTGCTACCCGTGAACAACAGAATGGATAGATAAAGAACGCCGAGTAAGGGCCAGGCCCTGGTCTTCGCTTTCACCCAGTACTCCCGTAAACCACCGTTTTTACTGCTGAATGTCGATCGCACTCAGTTGCCAGATCATCATGTCGGTGAACTCGGAACGCCTGAGTTCGGGATGCTGATCCAGTGGCAGGATAAACCAGAGCGGCCCCTTGTCACGTACCCGCATGGTCATCCCGTCATCCTGCCAGGCCAGGATAGGATCGTATTGCTTGACCTTATCCCAGTTGATCCGGATCTGGAAACTGTTCAGGGCGGTGAGCGTGATGCTCTTGCCGTTGGCCTTCACCTCAGTCAGCACGTCCGCCAGTTTCGGCCCCACGTACTTGTGCGGTTTGTCCACCCAGGGATTGCTCGTCACCACCTCATGCTGCGGCAGTGCCTGGATCATGGCCATATCGAACAGCACCTCTCCATCTGCCGGATCGGCAGGGTCCAGATTCCCCGTCACCTTGAGAATGACCGGCCCTTGTGGTGTCGCCTGCGCCATGCCCGGCAAGGCCAGGGAAAGGAGTAACGGGAGAAGCCCTAAGTATCGCATGTTCACCTCAGATCATTTCACTATCAACAACTTCAGCTTAGTAGCACTAAAAAAAACGGCCCGCAAAAGCGAGCCGTTTGATGACTTGACGGGATTACATCATACCCATACCGCCCATGCCACCCATATCAGGCATGGCAGGTGCATCTTTCTTCGGCAGCTCGGAGATCATGCACTCTGTGGTGATCATCAGGCCGGCGACGGACGAGGCGAACTGCAGGGCAGAACGGGTTACCTTGGTCGGATCCAGGATACCCATGGCCAGCATGTCTCCGTACTGTTCGGTGTAGGCGTTGTAACCGTAGTTGCCTTCACCGTTCTTCACGGCATTGGCGATAACGGAGGCTTCTTCGCCGGCGTTGATGACGATTTGACGCAGCGGGGCTTCCATGGCGCGCAGGGCAACCTTGATGCCGACGTTCTGGTCTTCGTTGTCACCACGCAGGGAGGCCAGCTTGGCAGCAACGCGCACCAGCGCTACACCACCACCGGCAACCACGCCTTCTTCCACGGCTGCGCGAGTGGCGTGCAGGGCATCGTCAACACGGGCTTTCTTCTCTTTCATTTCAACTTCAGTGGCAGCACCCACCTTGATCACGGCAACACCGCCGGCCAGCTTGGCCACGCGCTCTTGCAGCTTCTCACGGTCGTAATCGGAAGAGGTCTCTTCGATCTGCTGACGGATCTGGGCCACGCGGCTTTCGATCAGGGCAGCATCGCCCACGCCATCGATGATGGTGGTGTTCTCTTTGGTGATGACGATGCGCTTGGCACGGCCCAGATCTTCCAGGGTCGCTTTTTCCAGCTCCATGCCCACTTCTTCGGAGATCACGGTACCACCGGTCAGGATGGCGATATCCTGCAGCATGGCCTTGCGGCGATCACCGAAGCCCGGCGCCTTGACGGCGGCCACTTTCACGATGCCACGCATGGTGTTGACCACCAGGGTCGCCAGTGCTTCGCCTTCCACGTCTTCGGCCACGATGATCAGCGGTTTGCCCGCCTTGGCCACACCTTCCAGCACCGGCAGCATTTCGCGGATGTTGGAGACTTTCTTGTCCACCAGCAGGATGAAGGGGTCATCCAGTTCGACGGAGCCGGTTTCCGGCTTGTTCACGAAGTAAGGGGAGAGGTAGCCGCGGTCGAACTGCATGCCTTCTACCACCGCCAGCTCGTCGTCCAGGCCCTGACCGTCTTCCACGGTGATGACGCCGTCACGGCCGACCTTGTCCATGGCTTCGGCAATCAGCTTGCCGACCTTCTCGTCGGAGTTGGCGGAGATGGTGCCTACCTGGGCGATGGCATTGTTGTCGGCACAGGGAGTGGACAGTGCTTGCAGCTCGGCAACGGCTGCCACAACGGCCTTGTCGATACCACGCTTCAGATCCATGGGATTCATGCCGGCGGCAACGGCCTTCAGGCCTTCGTTGACGATGGCTTGAGCCAGTACGGTGGCAGTGGTGGTACCGTCACCGGCGGCGTCATTGGCCTTGGAAGCGACTTCCTTGACCATCTGGGCACCCATGTTCTGGAACTTGTCTTCCAGTTCGATTTCACGGGCAACGGAGACGCCATCCTTGGTGATGGTAGGGGCGCCGAAGGACTTGTCCAGCACCACGTTGCGGCCTTTCGGGCCCAGGGTCACCTTGACGGCATCGGCCAGGATGTTGACGCCTTCCAGCATTTTGATGCGAGCTTCGTTGCCAAACTTAACTTCTTTAGCTGCCATGTTCTTCAATCCTTAAATCAATTCGGGAAAAGAGGGAGGGTGATTACTCTTCGACAATCGCCAGGATGTCGGTCTCGGACAGGATCAGTACGTCCTGGCCATCCAGCTTTTCGGTCTTCACGCCGTAGCCTTCGTTGAAGATCACCTTGTCACCCACCTTGACGGCCAGTGCTTTGACATCCCCATTGTCCAGAATTCGACCAGTCCCCACGGCAAGAACTTCACCACGGGTGGACTTCTGGGCCGCAGTGCCAGTCAAGACGATGCCGCCAGCGGATTTGGCTTCAGCTTCGATGCGCTTGATGATGACGCGGTCGTGCAGTGGACGAATTTTCATCGATAACTCTCCCAAAATGAGTCTCTGTGTTGCTTGAGGAATGGCCGCAATCGGCCAAATTTGTCATGCCCCTGATCTGGGGCAACAGGGCTAGCCCTTCAAGGGCAAATACAAAAAAAATATTTTCACGTACTATGAACACCTTCGATGGATCACCCATCCCCAATCAGGAAGGCGGATGGAGACGGCCAGCATTCAGGCCCAAAGCACCTAGAGACTCTGCCTTGAGCCGATCCAATCCCATGCTGACCGCTCCCATGACGCCCATGCTGCTGCGCATGACGGGTCCCATGATCCTGGGCATCATCGCCATCCTGGCCTTCAACCTAGTCGATACCTACTTCATCGGCATGCTGGGTACCCAGGCGCTGGCCGCCATCAGCTTCACCTTCCCGGTCACCTTTGTCGTCACCTCCCTGACCATGGGGCTGGGGGCGGGCCTGTGCGCCCTGCTCGGTCATGCCCTGGGGCAGGGTCGCCATGACGAGGCAGCCCGCATCACCACAGACTGTCTGCTCCTCGCCGTCATCCTGGTGAGTCTGCTCGCCGGGCTGGGGGCATTGACCATTACCCCCCTGTTCACCCTGCTGGGGGCCAGCCCCGAGCTCATCTCCCTCATCCACGACTACATGCTCATCTGGTATCTGACCGTCCCCATGCTGGTCGTGCCCATGGTCGGCAATGCGGCCATCCGGACCACGGGGGATACCAAAACCCCCAGTCTGGTGATGGGGGTCGCCGGTCTGGTCAACGGCGTGCTGGATCCTCTGCTCATCTTCGGGCCGGGCCCCTTCCCCGAGTGGGGCATTCGGGGAGCCGCCATCGCCACTTCCCTCTCCTGGCTGATGGCCATGCTGGTCAGCCTCTATATATTGCGCCACCGCGAGGGCCTGCTGCGCTGGCGCCTCTCCCCGCGCCCGCAGTTGCTGGCCCACTGGCGCGCCCTGCTCCATGTGGCGGTGCCCGCATCGTTTACCAACATGCTCAACCCACTGGCCAACGCCGTGTTGATGATCATTTTCGCCGGGCTCGGAACCGAGGTGGTCGCCGCCTACGGCGCGGCATCCCGGGTCGAGGCCTTGCTGCTCATCGTGATGATGGCGCTCTCTTCCGTGCTGGCCCCCTTCATCTCGCAGAACTGCGGCGCCGGGAATCCGGCCCGAGCCAAGGCCGCCCTGCTGCTCTGCATGCGCTTCGCCCTGCTGTTCCAGCTTGGGGTCTACGCGCTGATCTGGCTTCTCGCACCCTTCATCGCCGATCTGTTCAGCGATCATCCGCAAGTGGTGCGACTCATCGTGCTCTATCTGCATCTGGTCCCCATCGGCTACGGCTTTCAGGGCATGGTGATGCTGCTGGCATCGGCCCTCAACGGCGTCAGGGCATCGACGGTGTCACTGCTGATAAACGGCATCAGACTGTTTGGCTTCTTGCTGCCAGGGGCCTGGCTGGGGGCAAAACTGGGGGGAGAACAGGGGATCTATCTGGGGATGCTGCTGGCGAACCTGGCCGCCGGATTGCTGGCATGGGGGTATGCCCGCCACAGATTCGAGCGGCTGTGCCATCAGGGGAGATCCTGACGGCACAGCCCGAGGCTCGCGATTACTCTTTGCGTTCGAACTCCCCTTCGATGGTGTTGCCACCCGCTCGCGGGGATTGTCCGGGCCTGTCATCGCCGGGACCCGGCTCGAACGGCTGCTGGCGAGCCTGGAAGCCCCCCATCTGCATCCTGAACTGATTGCTGCCAATCAGCTTGTCGGCCAGCATGTTGCGCAGCCAGGGCTGCAGCAGCAGGATGCCGACAATATCGCTCACAAATCCCGGGATAATCAGCAGCAAGCCCGCCAGCGCCAGCATCATGCCACCCATCACCTCGCGGCCGGGCATCTCCCCCAGCTGCATCTTCTGCTGGGCAGTGAGCAGGGTCTTGATCCCCTCGCTGCGCACCAGCGACGATCCCAGCACGGCGGTCAGCACCAGCAAGCCAACGGTCGGCAAGGCCCCGATCACGGAGCCCACCTTGATCATGACGGTGAGCTCCAGCAATACCAGCCCGACCAACAACAGTAACAACTTGCCCATAGCAACCTCGGAGCGATGAATGAATGGACCCGGGGTGTCCGGTCGGCAGCCGCACATCGCGGATGCTGGCGCGCCGGGTTCAGGTCTTCTGACATTAAAATGGGGCTGGTTGATCATTTTTCAAGCCTCTCCTGCCGCAGGCCCCGGAATACGGATAAATATTTGTCCGCCCAACTGGGATTGAGGTGGTTGTTCTGTCAAAGTTAATCGCCCGATTGCAATATCTGTTTAATGACCACAAGAAATTTGAGGTTGCCTCAAATTTAGTGATCCAGGTCTAATACCGGATACCTCAATTGGGGTAACATCAACACCAGTCATTGCACAGGGAGCAACTGGCTCCCAACTGCCCCACCCGATGTGTGGTGCTTCAGGATGAAATGTGCGTAGGGAAATCGCGACCACTCGGTGAGGATCGTTTCCATTTATTTGATTTCTGAGGCATAACAATGAGCGACATCAAGAACGTCCGCATTGAAGAAGACCTGCTGGGCACCAAAGAAGTTTCCAACGACCTCTACTACGGCGTGCACACCCTGCGCGCTGTTGAAAACTTCAAGATCAGCACTCAGAAGATTTCTGACGTTCCCGAGTTTGTTCGTGGCATGGTCCTGACCAAGAAGGCAGCTGCACTGGCCAACGGTGAGCTGGGCACCATCCGTCCCGAGATCGCAGACAAGATTGTCGAAGCCTGCGACCTGATGCTGAACACCGGCAAGTGCTTCGACCAGTTCCCGGTCGATGTCTATCAGGGCGGCGCCGGTACCTCCGTCAACATGAACACCAACGAAGTGCTGGCCAACATCGCCCTCGAGCTGATGGGACTTGAAAAGGGTCGCTACGACGTCATCAACCCCAACGATCACGTCAACAAGTGCCAGTCCACCAACGATGCCTACCCCACCGGTTTCCGCGTGGCCGTGGTCAACAGCACCGACACCACCCTGCACGCTCTGGAAGCCCTCATCGCGGCCTTCGATGTCAAAGCCAAGGAATTCAAACATATCCTGAAAATGGGCCGTACCCAGTTGCAGGACGCCGTGCCCATGACCCTGGGTCAGGAGTTCCACGCCTTCGCCGTCACCCTGCGTGAAGAGATCAAATCCATCAAGCGTTGCCAGGAGCTGCTGCTGGAAGTGAACCTGGGCGCCACCGCCATCGGTACCGGTCTGAACACCCCGCCCGAGTACTCCGGTCTTGCCATCAAGCGTCTGGCCGAGATCACCGGTCGTGCCTACGTGCCGGCAGAGGACCTCATCGAAGCGACCTCCGACTGCGGCGCCTATGTGATGCTGCACGGTGCGGTCAAGCGTCTGGCCATGAAGCTCTCCAAGATCTGTAATGACCTGCGTCTGCTCTCCTCCGGCCCGCGCACCGCGCTCAAAGAGATCAACCTGCCGGAAATGCAGGCTGGCTCCTCCATCATGCCCGCCAAGGTCAACCCGGTCATTCCGGAAGTGGTCAACCAGTCCTGCTTCAAGGTATTCGGCAACGACGTCACCATCACCTTCGCCGCCGAGGCCGGTCAGCTGCAGCTGAACGTCATGGAGCCGGTGATTGGTCAGGCCATGTTCGAATCCCTGAGCCTGATGGAAAAAGCCTGCATCTCCCTGCGCGAGAAGTGCGTGGAAGGCATCACCGCCAACCCGGACATCTGCATGAACCACGTGCTGAACTCCATCGGCATCGTGACCTACCTGAACCCCTTCATCGGTCACCATGAAGGCGACATCGTCGGCAAGATCTGTGCCCAAACCGGCAAGAACGTCCGCGAAGTCGTGCTGGAACGCGGCCTGCTGACCGCCGAACAGCTGGACGAGATCCTCTCCATCGAGAACCTGATGAACCCGCAATACAAAGCCAAGCGTTACACCCGCGAAGCCACCGTATAAGCGAGCAGATGGGCCGGGGTGATCCCGGCCCATTTAAAGTCAATTCCCGAGCGGTCTCCCCACAGCCCCATCGGGAATTGGCTTTTCAGCCTAATAAAACCTAAAAAAACTGGAAAATGGAGTGTTCGCTATGATTGGAATCGAGTTACTTGTGGTGCTCGCCGCTATCTATCTGGGGGCCCGGATAGGCAGCATAGGTATCGGCTTTGCCGGTGGTCTGGGGGTACTGGTGCTGACCTGGGGGCTGGGCATGCCCATCCCGAGCGATCAGCTGGTGACCTATCTCCCGTGGGACGTGATCATGATCATCGCGTCCGTCATCTGCGCCATCGCCTGTATGCAGCTGGCCGGCGGGATGGATTATCTGGTGCACCTGGCAGAAAAAGCCCTGCGCAAGAATCCCAAGCACATCACCTTCGCCGCGCCGGTCGTCACCTACCTGATGACCATGCTGGCCGGTACCGGTCACACCGCCTTCTCCACCCTGCCGGTGATCGCCGAAGTGGCCAAGGAGCAGGGCATTCGCCCCTCTCGTCCGCTCTCCATCGCGGTCGTTGCCTCCCAGATTGCCATCACCGCCTCCCCCATCTCGGCAGCCGTGGTCGCTTTCTCCGGCATGCTGGAGCCGCTTGGCGTCGACTACCTGACCCTGCTGGCCATCTGCATCCCGTCCAGCTTCATCGCCTGTCTGCTGGGGGCCTTCATCGCCAACCTGCTGGGCAAGCCGCTGGATCAGGACGAAGTCTATCTGGAGCGCAAAGCCAAGGGACTCATCAAGCTGCGCGGTACCAGCCAGGTTGAGATCAAGCCTTATGCCAAGCTCTCCGTCGGCATCTTCGTCGCTTCCATCGTGGCCGTGATGGCCTATGCCACCGCCATCTCCGGCAACGTCGGCCTCATCAGCAGCCCGCCGATCCCCCGCGATGGCGCCATCATGGGCATCATGCTCTCCGCCGCTACCCTGATGGTACTGTTCTGCAAACTGGACGCGGCCCAGATCACCAACATGCCGACCTTCAAGTCCGGTATGTCCGCCTGTATCTGCGTGCTGGGCGTAGCCTGGCTGGGCAACGTCTTCGTGAAGGGCAACATGGTCGAGATCCAGGCGTTCGCCGGCGATCTGCTGAGCCAATACAGCTGGCTGCTGGCCGTGGTGCTGTTCTTCTCCTCCATGCTGCTCTACTCGCAAGGTGCCACCACCAAGGCCCTGATGCCTGCCGCCCTGGCACTGGGTGTCAGCCCGCTGGCGGCCATCGCCTCCTTCGCCGCCGTGAGCGCACTGTTCGTGCTGCCGACCTACCCGACCCTGCTGGCCGCGGTCGAGATGGACGACACTGGATCCACCCGCATCGGCAAGGCCGTGTTCAACCACCCCTTCTTCATCCCGGGTGTGGCCACCATCGCCATGGCTGTGGCGCTCGGCTTCTTCTTCGGTGGTCTCATCCTCTGACCGGTGAACCACCCCATGCAAAACGGCCCGAACGGGCCGTTTTTTTATGCCAGGCCACCGCCGGGCTCCCATGAAAAAGCCGCTCCCGGGAGCGGCTTTCGTCATCCTGGCGGCATCCTCAGACCGTGGTCTGGCGGGTACCGAAATAGTCAGCCAGGAAGTCGTCGAACGACAGACTGTCACTGCGTTCCCGCTCCCGCTGCTTGGCCAGGGAGTCCCGTGCCTCGCCGGCAAAGTAGGCCTCGTCCCAGTATTGCAGCTCGCCGGCCAGCATCTCTTCCCGATAGCGGCTCGCCAGCGCATCGCCGAAGCAGCCGTTGTCCTGACCGCTTGAAAGCAACTGCTTGAGCAGGCGGGCGGAGTAGGTCTGCTCGGGGTCGAGCAACTTCTCACGGTGCATCGCCAGCGTCTCGCGATAGCGGTTGCGACCGCAGCAGCGATCCAGCAGCGCTGCGACCTCGGCCAGCTCGTCGAACAGCTTGAGGCCGTACTCCTTGAGGCCGATGGCATTGCCCTGCTCATCTTCAAGCGTCAGGCCGGGGCGACGCCCCTCCAGCACTACCTTGTTCTGGTTGCGGCGGTTGCGGGCAACCTCGTCATCCGATAGCACGGGGGACGGGCGCAACAGGCACCAGACCAGGAAGAGATCGAAGAAGCGGATCTGATCCACCTCGATACCGAACGGGGTGAAAGGATTAACGTCCACCGTGCGCAGCTCGATGTATTCGATACCGCGCTGCTCCAGCGCATCCGAGGGCTTCTCGCCGCTGCGGGGAGTACGCTTGGGGCGGATCGGCGCGTAGAGCTCGTTCTCCAGCTGCAGCACGTTGTCGTTGAGCTGGCGGTACTCGCCGTTCACCTTGACCCCTATCTTGGCGAAGTCGGGATCATGGGTATTGATGGCCCGGCGCAGGCTGCTCACATAGGCGGGCAGGCTGTCATGACTGATCTTGAGCCCCGCCTGGGCGCTGTTGGTGTAACCGAGATCGGACAGGCGCAGAGCCGTGGCATAGGGCAGGTAAAGGGTGCCCTTGCCAGTCTTCTGGAACGGCAGGCTGCTCTTGCGCCCCTTGAGGAAGGAGTCGCAGATGGCCGGAGACGCGCCGAACAGATAGGGCACCAGCCAGCCGAAGCGGTAGACGTTGCGAATAAGCCCCATGTACTTGTCGGAGATGAAGCGCTGGCTGCAGCAGCCCTCTCCCACCAGATCCTGCCACTCGCACCAGAAGCTGTCCGGCATGGAGAAGTTGAAGTGCACCCCGGCGATCACCTGCATCAGGCTGCCGTAGCGGTTCTTCAGACCCTGGCGATAGAGGGTCTTCATCCGCCCGATGTTGGAGCTGCCGTACTGGGCCAGGCGGATGCTCTCCTCGTCACCGACGAAGCAGGGCATGGAGAGGGGCCAGATCCGCTCCTCTCCCAGATGATGAATGGTGTGGCGGTGAATGTCGCCGAGCTGCTCGATCAGGCTCTCGATGGAGTCGGTGGCCGGCGTGATGAACTCCAGCAGGCTCTCGGAGTAATCGGTGGTGATGTTGGCATGGGTCAGGGCCGACCCCAGGCTTCTGGGGTGATCGGTCTGGGCCAGGGTCCCTTCGGGGGTGATGCGCAGACATTCGCGCTCGATCCCGCGCCGGATCCCCTTGAGGGCGGTCACCCGTTCCGGGGTGCCCAGCGCAGCCAGCAACTCGGTGAGCGACAAGCTAGTAGTAGTCATATTCACGGCTCATGTGTGGCCGCCCCACCCGGGGCGGCACTTATTGTTGCGACGCCCCTCAGGGCAGTTGCAGTGGATAGATGGGAAGATGAAGCTCGCTCAGGGGTTTTTCAAGCTTTTGCTTGTCTCCCACCACCACAATCACCATCTCGGCCGGATCCAGCCAGCGGGCTGCACTGGCCTTCAGCGTCTCGGGTGACACTGTTTTGATCAGGTTGTTCTGGGCCTGCACATAGTCCGGCTTCAGGTCGTACATGATCATCTGCAGCAGGAAGCCAGCCTTCTGCCCCAGGGTCTCGTAGGAGAGCGCATCCTGCTGGGAGACGGCGCTGCGCATGTAGGCCAGCTCCACCGGGGTCGGCCCGCTCTTGCGGTAGCCGTCCATCTCCTTGAGGAACTGGCGGATGGCATCCACGGTCGCATCGGTGCGCACATTGGCGCCGGTCGCGAAGACACCCGCCTCGCGGTTGGCCTGGAAGCCCGAGCTGGCACCATAGGTGTAGCCCTTGTCTTCCCGCAGGTTGAGGTTGATGCGGCTGTTGAAGTTGCCACCCAGGTTGAAGTTCATCAGGTTGGCGATGAAATAGTCTCCCGTGGTGTCAAACGGCATGGCGCGACGGCCGATACGGATCACCGACTGGGGGGCCCCCGGCTTGTCCACCAGATAGATGCCTGGCTTGGCCTGCTCTCCCCCGGGCTTGAGATCCCCCAGGGTCGGGGCGGCCCCCTGCCACTGGGTCAGGAAAGCGAGACCGGATTCCACCTGCTGGGCGGTCACATCACCTGTCACCACCACCTTGGCATTGGCCGGATTGTAATAGGCCTCATAGAAGCGCTTCACATCCGCCAGGGTCAGCTTCTCCACGTCCGCCAGCACCCCGTCAGAGGGTTGGCCGAGGCGGTTCTGCTTGCCATAGACCAGTTCGCGGAACGCCTGACCCGCCAGCCACTCGGGTTGCTGCTCGCTCTGTTTCATGCCTTGCAGCATCTGGGTCTTGAGCCGCTCGAAGTCCGCTTCCCGCAGGCCGGGTTGCAGCAGCACTTCCCGCACCAGCGCCAGGGTTTCGGGCAGCTTGTCCGCCAGACTGCTGATGGTGATGAGGTTGTTGTACTGGGCGCTGGAGACGCTGATGCTGGCGCCGAGTTTTTGCAGCTCGTCGCTCAGCTCGGCCTCGGAGAGGCGCGTCGTCCCCTGCTCCAGCATGGCGGCGGTGAGGCTGGCCAGCCCCAGCTCTCCCTTGCCTTCGGCCCGGATGCCACCCGGCAGGGCGATCATGATGGAGACGGCCGGGATCTCGTCGCTGTGGGTGCCGATGATCTCGATCCCCTTGTCGAGCTTGCCACGCCAGATGGCGGGCACCTTGACACTCACCGCATCGGCCGCCTTGGGCTGCACGCTGCGATCGAAGTCATCTTTCACCGGCCGCTCGGCCAGCACCTTGTCATGCTTGCTGTAATCCGGCAGCTCCCGCTTGGCGGGAGTGAAGTTCGGGGTTGCGGCCTGCCAGTCGCTCTTGCCCTTGGGCACCACGCTCAGCACCACGGCAGGCTTGTTCTGGATGAACTTGTCGTAGGCAGCCTTGACGTCAGACCCCTTGACCCGGGCGATGGCATCCAGATTCTTGAACACATAGTCGGGATCCCGGGCCAGCACCTGCCCCATGGCAAGCTGGCTGACCTTGCCCTCGATGCTGTCGAGTCCCCAGATGGCGGACGCGCGATAGCTGCTGATGGCCTTCTCCAGATCCGCAGGCTTGATGCCGCGCTGGGCGAACTCGCCGATCACCTTGTCCACCTCGCCCTTGAGGGTCTTGAGGCTGCCATCCGCCGCCGGATTGGGGTAGGCATAGACCGTCAGGGTACAGGCCAGCTCTTCGCAGGAGTGGGAGGCACCCGCCTCGATGGCCTTGCCGGTTTTCACCAGGGACTGGTAGAGCATGGAGCTGGCAGAGCCCCCCAGCACATCGGCAAAGATGTCCAGCGCCGGCTCCTGCGGGTCACCCAGGGAGACGGTCGGGTAGCTGATATACAGGAGCGGCAGATGCACCTTGTCTTCCAGCGTCACGTAGCGGGTTGCCGGCAGGGTGGCAGGCTGAGGCGTCGGTTCGGCCACGTCCGGACCGCGCGGGATGGAACCGAAGTACTGCTCAATCCAGGCCAGCGCCTGCTTGGTATCAAAGTCGCCGCCCAGGGTCAGGGTCGCGTTGTTGGGACCATACCAGCGCAGGAAGAACTGCTTGAGGTCGTTGACGTCGACCCGGTCGAGATCCTCCACATAACCGATGGGTTGCCAGGAGTAGGGGTGGGTACGCGGATAGAGTGCCTCCCCCACCCGCTCGCCCACCAGGCCATAAGGCTGGTTGTCGATGCGCTGGGCCCGTTCGTTCTTGACGGTGGCACGCTGGATCTCGAACTTCTTCTGGCTCACCGCATCGAGCAGGAAGCCCATGCGATCCGCCTCCAGCCAGAGCACCTTCTCCAGCTGGTTGGCCGGCACGGTTTCGTAGTAGTTGGTACGATCCTTGTTGGTGGTGCCGTTCATGTCACCGCCCGCCTCGTTGATGATCCGCATGTGTTCCTGATCACCAACGTGCTTGGAGCCCTGGAACATCATGTGCTCGAAGAAGTGGGCAAAGCCCGACTTGCCCACGGTTTCCCGGGAGGAGCCGACGTGATAGGTGACATCCAGATGCACCAGGGGATCGGAGTGGTCGGGGGCCAGGATCACGGTCAAACCGTTGTCCAGCTTGTACATCTGGTAGGGAATGCCGAGCTTGCCCTCTTGTTTGACCTGCTCGGACACCAGGGTCGGGGCCGCCAGCACGGGAAGGGAGAAGCCCAGCAGCATGCTTAATGGAATGAGTTTGTTCACGGGTACCTCGTGAGTGACAAAAGGGCTAGAAGATCTGACTGGCCAGCAGAAACACCAGGGCATAACGAAGCAATTTGCCGAGCCCGATCAAGATGAGGGAGCGCCAGAAGGAGAGGCGCAGCCAACCAGCCAGCAGACAGAGACCATCGCCGACCACAGGCGTCCAGGCAAGCAGTAGACACCAGTGGCCATGACGTTTGAGCCAACCAAGGGCTTTTTGTTCCCCACGGCCTTGAAAATCTTCCGGTTTTTTCTTGTGGGTGGCGAGCCAGCCGAGCCACCAGGTGGTCATGGAACCCAGGGTATTGCCCAGCGTCGCCCAGAAAAGCAGGCTGGTCATGCTCCACTCCCCCTTGGCCGCCATGGCGCCCAGCAGCACTTCCGAGCTGCCGGGCAACAGGGTGGCGGAGGTGAAGGCGCTCAGAAACAACCCTCCCAGCCCCATCCCGGTGAAGTCTATCATCCGGGCTGGCCGTCTGCGGCGGACATGCGCAGCAACAGCTTGCCGCGCACATGGCCCTGCTCGATGGCCTGATGGGCCAGCGCCCCTTCTGCCAGCGTGTATTCACCGGAGACAGTGATCTTCACCTCCCCCTGGCGAAGCAGCGTCAGCATCTGGGTCAGCTGCGTTCGATCGGGATGGACCAGCATGCCGACAACCTCGACGCCGAGCTCGGCCCCCGCGTCCTTGATCTGCTGGGCCGTGATGGTGGGGACCGTCACCAGACGGCCGCCCGGCTTGACGCAGGCCAGCGCCGCCTTGCCGCTCTCGCCCCCCACCAGATCCAGCACCAGATCGAACGGACCATCGGTGATCGCTTCGGTGCACCACCCGGCCTGGTGGTAATCCACCATCCGGCTCGCCCCGAGACTATGAAGGAAGCTGTGATTGTCGCCGCTTGCCGTGGCAACCACGTGGGCACCATAGGCGGCGGCAAACTGCACCGCCAGGTGGCCGACGCCACCGGCACCGGCCAGGATCAGTACCCGTTGCCCCGACTGCAGGCCACCGTGCTCCAGCAGCCCCTGCCAGGCGGTGAGACCCGCCAGCGGCAGGGCCGCTCCCTGCCTGAGGCTCACCCCATCGAGCTTGACCAGCTCCTCCTCGCGGGCCACCACGGATTCGGCATATGCACCGGCGGCGAGGGGGAAACCCACCATGCCGCACACCTGATCCCCCTCGGCCAGGGAGGTCACGCCGGGCCCCACCTTTTCCACCACGCCGGAGACGTCATAACCCGGCGTCCAGGGCAGGTTGTCCTTGTTCTGGGCGGCCGCCCAGCCGAGACCGGTCCGGGTCTTGGCATCGATGGGGTTGACCCCCGCAAAGCAGATGCGCACCCGGACCTCTCCCTCCGCGGGCACCTTGTCCAGGGAAGGGTTGAGCCTGAGTACCGAGGGGTCGCCGAATGCGGTAATCTGTAGCTGCGTCATTGCACAATCCATCCTGTTGATTGATCAAGGGTCAACAGAATAACAGCGAGGACACCATGGCTCGAATGTTTCTTATTCCTCTGTTGCTGGCCCTGGGGTGGTGGGCGTTTCTGCTCTACTTCCGTATTCCGCTCAAACAGGGGGCCAAGGGCTTTTACTGGATCATCGGCATCGGCGGCGGGCTTGCCGCCTTCCTCAGCCTGATGATGGTGCTCACTCACTAGGGTTCGGGGACAAGGGGGAAGAAGAGAAGATGCTGCATGGACTGAACCATCTCACGCTGGCAACCGGCGATCTCGAGAGCAGCGTTGCCTTTTATGTCGACTTGCTGGGATGTCGCCCCAGGGTGAGATGGGCACGGGGAGCCTATCTCACCCTCGGCGATCTCTGGCTCTGTCTCTCCTGCGATCCTCCCCAACCGGCCAGAGATTACAGCCATGTCGCGTTTGGCATCTCGCCTGAACAGTTTCCAGCCTTCTGCGCCCGTCTGCGCGCGGCGGGCGTCGTGGAGTGGAAGAAGAACAGCAGCGAAGGGGATTCACTCTATCTGCTGGATCCCGACGGGCACCGACTGGAAATCCATGCAGGCAACCTGGATAGCCGCCTCGCCTCTCTCAGACAGCAACCCTATGAGGGTCTTATCTGGTTCGACTGAGCCGGATCACCCCTGCTCGGCACGAAGATGGTAGTGACGATTGCTGCCCTGCCCCAGCACGCCCTGCGCCAGCAGATGCTGGAACACCCGGTCCACCTCCTCCAGAGACAGTGACAATGCCTCTGCCACCTTGCGTTTGCTGCATTTGAGCTCGCCGCTCTCCAGCGCGCCGCGCACCTGGGCGACCACGGCTGGCTCGGGCATGGGTCTGCTGATGGCTGGCGGCTCCGGGGTCGGCACTGCGACCCGGGCCTCGGCTTGCGCCTTCTCCCGTTGCCACATCCATTGACGGCGGAAGCGGTTCTCCTCACCGATCAGGCTGACGAAAAAGGCACCAAATGCATCGAGCAGGATAGACAGGAAGCAGACCAGCAGGAACTGCACCTGGCCGATGCTCATGCCCACCCCGTCCGCCAGACTGCTCATCAGCCCCAGCATGGAGGACTGCTCCCCCAGCGGCTTGGCATCACGCTCCTGGCGCAGCTCGTCCTGACGCAGCCTGAGCTTGGTGTTGGCCTGCTGCAGACCGCTGACGCCGCTCGAGATACGCGCCATCTCGATGTATTTGCGGGCCGCCTCTTCGTTGAGCTGGATCTGCCGCTCTATGCTGGCTATCTGCTCGTCGAAACGGGCTATCTCCCGCTCGTGACGCGCCTGCTGGCTCAGGATGGTGTTGGTGGCGCTGTTGATGCCGCCGATACTGCCCCCGATGGAGATGGCGGCCAGCACGCTGTAGAACAGCAGCGACCAGAAGGCGCCGCCCAGATCCCGCCTCGCCTTGCACTCGCCATACTCGTACCAGACGTAGAACTTGCCCAGCTCGAAGATGATGGCCAGCCCGCCGAACAGCCACTTCATCAGGGGGTTTTCGTCGATGGAGAGAAACAGCAGCAGGGAGAAGACGATGGAAGCCAGAATGGCCAGCCCGGTAAAACTGTAGACAGTCGTGAGGGCGAACCATCCCTTGGGGTAGCGCAATGCGGCGCAAGCCTGTGTAGTCATGATGAAGCGGGAAACATCTGAAGGAAAAGTTGGCTGCCGATTATAGTCGCCACTCCCCCGGAGAGAAGGGCAAATCCCCGAATTCCCGCCCATGGACGATCAGCTGCCCAGAGTGCGACCAAAACGTGCAAATCGACAGCAGAAAAACACTACAATCGACCCCGTACCTGAAGGACATCTGCGGTTATGCTCGGGTTAAGCCCGCCGCATTACACTCATTTCCACCGAACACGACTCGAGGACATCATGAACAGAACGACGGCTTTGTTACTCTCTCTTTTTCTGATCACCGGTAGCGCCCTGGCACAGGACGATGGGAGCCAGACCTTCTCCGTGGATGCGCTGACCTTCAATCTGGACTGGAATGACACGCAGTTTGACTGGTCCCAGAGCAACTGCTTCGATCTCGGGAGCGGTGACGCGGCCGCCGCCGACTGCAAGAGGACCAACCTCAATCTGGAGGACGAGACGCAGCGCAACCAGCCCCCCAGCACCAACCAGATCAGCACGCAACCGGATCAATGATCCCCCTGACAGGAGCCTTGATACGATGACCCACATGACCATGACTTCCTGCGGCGCACTGCTGCTCTCCCTGCTTCTGGTTCAGGGAATGGCCTTTGCTGCCCACCCTTCCAAACACGATGACGACATCCGGATCTCCACCGACCGGGGCCGGGTAAGCCTGGATTGGGACGACAAGGAGTACGAGTGGTGGCAACACAACTGCCTGGATGTCAGCACCCGGACCAGCCGCATCCAGCTCAACTGCGACAACATGGATGGAAAATACCGCGACCATTACAACCGCAGCATTCACAGTGGCAACAACCCGGGTCAGGGCCATGACAAGCCCAAGAACAAGCACGGCGGCAACGGCCACCAAAAACACTGACCAGCATGCCCATGGACATGGTTGAGGGGCCTGTGGCCCCTGGAGTCATCTCCCCTACCAGTAGTTTTCCATGCTGATATTGCCGGGGGCGCGACGCAGGTTCTTGGCAAGCCCCAGCCCGAGCAGGGTCTGCTGGGTTTCTTTCACCATGGCGGGGTTGCCGCAGATCATCACCTGGCTCAACTCGGGGGAGAAGTTCAGCCCCACCCTCGACTGCAAGCTGCCATCGACGATGGCTGCCGGGATACGCCCTGCCATCGCCCCCGGCCAGGTCTCACGACTCACGAAGGGAACATAGCGAAAACGCTCGCCATGCTGCTCGGCAAAACTGGCGATAAGCGGCTGATAGCTGAGCTCTTCCCCTTTTCTCACCCCGTGTACCAGCACCAGATGCTCGAAGCGGTCGAAGACCTGTCCCTCGGCCAGCATGGCGAGGAAGGGGCCGATGGCGGTGCCGGTTGAGAGCAGCCAGAGATCCCGTCCCGGGGGAATCTCATCCAGGGTCAGGAAACCGGTGGCCTGGGACTGCACCAGCAGGCTGTCGCCCACCTGCAGGGAACCGAGAGAGGGACTCAGCTCACCGCCGGGGATCTCCACCAGATAGAATTCGTGATAGGGCGTGCCGGGAGGATTGACGAAGGAATAGGCACGCTGGACGCGATGCTCGCCCTGCTCCAGGGCCAGCTTGGTGAATTGACCCGCCTTGTAGGGGGCAAGTTCCGCCTCCACACGCAGGGAGAGCAGGGTGGGTGTCCACTCGATGCGCTCGATGACCCGACCTTCAACCCAGGCAGCCATAAAGGTTCTCCTCCAGAGGAACAGACCTTCACTTTACCCCTTGATCTGAAAATAAAAAACCCGCGCATGTGCGCGGGTTTTTCTGCAAGAGCGGAACGCTATTACAGAGCAACAACCTGGATTTGTACGGTTGCTTTGACGTCAGCGTGCAGCTGAACAACAACTTCGTACTCACCGGTGTTACGCAGAACGTTGCCCATGCGGACTTCGCTCTTGGCAACGGCTACGCCGGCAGCCGTGATGGCTTCAGCCACGTCACGGGTGCCGATGGAACCGAACAGCTTGCCTTCGTCGCCAGACTTGGAGGCGATGACAACGGCAGCCAGCTCACCCAGCTTGGCAGCGCGCTCTTCGGCAGCAGCCTTGTTGGCAGCCAGTTTGGCTTCCAGCTCAGCGCGACGAGCACCGAAGGCTTCGATGTTGGCCTTGGTGGCCATAACAGCTTTGCCTTGCGGGATCAGGTAGTTACGGGCATAACCAGCTTTTACGGAAACTTGGTCACCCAGACCGCCCAGTTTGGCGATCTTATCGAGCAGGATAACTTGCATTACCTTTCCTCTATAAATTTCGTTGAGTTAGGCGTAAGCGCCGGGCCGATTCTTACTTGTTGTGCAGATCGGTGTACGGCAGCAGAGCCAGGTAACGAGCACGCTTGATGGCGCGTGCCAGCTGACGCTGATACTTGGCGCGGGTACCGGTGATACGGCTCGGTACGATCTTGCCAGATTCAGTGACGTAGTTTTTCAGAGTAACGATATCTTTGTAGTCGATCTCGGTAACGTTCTCGGCGGTGAAGCGGCAGAACTTACGACGACGGAAATAACGTGCCATGGCCTTTATCCTCTAATGCGGTGATCTAAGAATTACTCTTCGGAAGACGCTTCAACAGCATCTTCGCGACGCTCGTCGTCACGACGGGTGAAGCGCTCTTCCTTGGCCTTGGCCATCGGAGAAACTTCAGTCACGGCGTGCTTGGTGCGCATGATCATGTTGCGGATAACGGCATCGTTGAAGCGGAAGTTGGTTTCCAGCTCATCGATAACGGCCTGTTCAGCTTCTACGTTCATCAGAACGTAGTGAGCCTTGTGCAGCTTGTCGATCGGGTAAGCCAGTTGACGACGGCCCCAATCTTCCAGGCGATGAATGGTACCACCAGCGGTGGTGATAGCGCCGGTGTAACGCTCGATCATGCCAGGTACTTGCTCGCTCTGGTCCGGATGAACCATGAAGACGATTTCGTAATGACGCATTTTAGCTCCTTACGGATTAATTCAGCCTCCGCCCAGGTGCAGCCAGACCTCGGAGGCAAGGAACATAGTGATGTTTAGACGCTGCTTTCTAGGGCGGCGTATTGTACGAAATCACCTCTCCCACTGCAACTGGCGAAGCAAGATGTTTTTCTCGATGAGCCCGATACAAAACTTTAATTGATAACAATTATCATTTAGATCCATACTCTCCTCATATCCCCACGGAGGATGACAGTATGCAACCTGCGCTCACCACGGCCATACCGGCCCGCAAATTCAAGCTGACCCTGCTCGGCCCCGCCTTCATCGCCGCCATCGGTTATATCGACCCGGGCAATTTTGCGACCAATATCCAGGCCGGCTCCACCTTCGGCTATCAACTGCTGTGGGTAGTGGTGTGGGCCAACCTGATGGCCATGCTGGTGCAGACCCTCTCGGCCAAGCTCGGTATCGTCACTGGCAAGAACCTGGCGGAACACATTCGTGATCGTCTGCCCAGGCCCGCAGTCTGGGCCTATTGGGTGCAGGCCGAGATCATCGCCATGGCCACCGATCTCGCCGAGTTCATCGGCGCTGCGGTCGGCTTCAAACTGCTGCTCGGCATCACCCTGCTGGAAGGGGCCTGCATCACCGCCGTGGTCACCTGGGGGACCTGATGCTGCAATCCCGCGGCCAGAAGCCGCTGGAGTTCGTGGTGGGGGGCCTGCTGCTGTTCGTGGCCGCCGCCTACATCGTCGAGCTGGTGTTCTCGCGCCCCCACCTGCCGAGTCTGCTGGAAGGGGCACTCTTCCCCGGCCTCCCCAATGGTGATGCTGTCTATCTTGCCGCCGGCGTGCTTGGTGCCACCGTGATGCCCCATGTCATCTATCTCCACTCGGCCCTGACCCAGCATACCCAGGAGCAGGGCACGGTGACCCAGCGACTGCACAGCACCCGGGTCGACGTGGCCATCGCCATGACCATCGCCGGCTTCGTCAACCTGGCCATGATGGCCATGGCGGCTGCCGCCTTCCACAGCTCCGGCAATCAGCAGGTGGCCGAGCTGGAAACGGCCTACCAGACCCTCACGCCCCTGCTGGGCCCGGCAGCCGCCACCCTGTTCGGCCTCTCCCTGGTCGCCTCCGGCATCTCCTCCACCGTGGTGGGAACGCTGGCGGGGCAAGTGGTGATGCAGGGCTTCGTGCGCTTCACCATTCCGCTCTGGCTGCGCCGAGCCATCACCATGGCTCCCGCCTTCGTGGTGATCGCCATGGGCCTCAACACCACGGAAATTCTGGTACTGAGCCAGGTAGTGCTGAGCTTCGGCATCGCCCTCGCTCTCATTCCGCTGCTGATCCTGACCGGTGATCGCGCCCTGATGGGGGCACATCGCAATCACCCCGTCACCCAGGCCGTGGGGCGCCTCATCGTCGCCCTGGTGATCGGCCTCAATGCCTATCTGCTGGTCACCACCCTCTAACGCCATCTTGAGGCTCATTGACCCGGGTTGATAAGCCTCTTCGCACTTTCGCGTATGCTGCCTCTTTCCCTTCTCATCATCTCGTTGCGGGAGCCCTGCCATGGAACATACCCGAGCCAGCTTCGTACTGGGCCACCATCAGGAACAGGCCAGCGTCGTCTGTTGCAAACAGGGGGATCCGACCCTGCTGGTCACCGACCTCACCCCCTTTCATCCCCAGAGCCACCTCTGGCCCGATCAACCCGGTGACGTGGGCACTGTGCGCTGGGAAGGGGGGGAAGCGGCCGTGGGCCCCTGCCGCATGGGAGCCATCAGTCCCGAGGGCGAGCTGTTCGTGGATACGGAGATTCCGGTCAAGCGGGGTGCGGATGGGTGGGCTTTCGTGGTGGTGCATCCCCTCGCCGGTTCCCATCACCTTGCCATTGGCTCGCCTGTGGAACTGACAGTGGATGCCGAGGCACGCCATGCCCTGAGCCTGGGCCACAGCGCCTGCCACCTGGTGGCACTGGCCCTCAATCGGGCGCTCACGCCCTATTGGCGAAAGGAGACAAGCGAGCTTGACGCTCTCGGGCAGCCGGATTTCGACCGCCTCGCCATCCAGCACTCCCGGGTCGAGCCCAGAGGATCAAAGGAGCAGTACCGGATCGGCAAGAGCCTTCGAAAAAAGGGAATTAACAGCGAGGCACTGCTGGCCGACCTCGACAGGATAGCGCTCCAGGTCAACGAGCAGCTGATGCGCTGGCTCAAAGAGGGAGGCGAGATCCGCCGCAGCCGGGCCGGTGATGCCATCATCGATTCCCGCTACTGGCATGGCATGGTGGACGGTCGGGAGCTCACCATTCCCTGTGGCGGCACCCATGTAAGCACTCTGACCGAGTTGGGCCAGGTTCAGGTGACGCTGGCCTCCAGTGAAGAGGGATTTACCCTCACCACCCGGGTCACTCCCTGAACCACCACAGCCTTCCTGATGTCGCACCGCCCTGACCGGGGCGGTGTCCCGACAGAGAGACCCGCAGGCAGATCAGCGCGGCGGTATCTCACCCCGGGCTGCGACCCCATGGCCACGGGGTAGCAAAAAACCATGCGATGCACCACGGATGAGGGGCCACTTGCCCCTTTCCTGGCGCCTGACGATGTCAGGCAGGCTCCCTTCGCATCCCCATGTGAGGGATGTCATCTTCCAGATATCCTTCCCCTTCGGCCACGAAACCATGCTGGCCGTAAAAACCTTGCAGGTGGGCCTGTGCACCGAGCCAGATGCTGTGTGCAGGCCAGCGAGCCTCGCACTCTCTGACCGCTTGCGCCAGCAGGCGGTGACCCAGTCCGCCCCCCCGCGACGTGGGAGAGGTGACCACACGGCCGATGGCGGCGCCGCTGCCATCACCAATGCCGGGCGCCATGATGCGGGCATAGGCCGCCAGGTGATCCCCCTCACGACCGAGCAGATGCAGCACGCCGTCACGGCGATCCAGCCCGTCCAGATCCTGGAAGGGACAGGTCTGCTCCACCACGAACACCTCGGCGCGCAGGGCAAGCAGCTCATACAATTCATCCGTGGTCAGCTCGGACCAGGATTTCATACTCCAGTTCATGAATGACTCCTGTTTAATGGGGTCTGACAGCATAATCTTGCTCCCGACGAGGGGCATTAACCTTGGTTAAGTTGGCCCCCTTCTCATCCAATGCGGACATGGTCGACAAAGAGCCGCTCTCTGCCCAGGTTCATCGGCAATCCCTTCTGGCTCAACCCTGATCGCGCGTTTTCAGCCGCCTGCGGATGCGGCTCAGGCTGATGGGGGTGATCCCCAGATAGGCGGCAATCTGGTGATCCGGAACCCTGGCATCCAGCGCGGGGAAGCTGCGCAGAAAATGCTGATAGCGCGCCTCTGGGCCCCCGGTCAGCAGCAACAGCTCTTTCTCCTCCTTGATGCGCAGTTGCACTTCAAGGAGATGGTGATACCAGGCGGGCCAGCAAGGGAGTCGGCGCAGATCCGCCAGCGGAAGAAGCTGCAGTCGGCAAGGCTCCAGCGCCTCCACACTGTAGCGGGCGGGCTCACCACTGAGCAGGTGGTGGAAGTCGATAAACTCGTCCCCCTCCCAATAGAACTCCTTGATGTACTCGCGGCCATCCGCCAGCACCACCCTGGCCCGCAGCAACCCCTCCTCCACCCTGACCAGCAGCGCCGGACTGTCACCGGCATGCCAGAGGCAGGTGCGAGGGGGCAAGGTCAGGGAGCGGACAAAAGAGAGGAGGCGCTCGGCCTCCTGCTCATCTGCAACCCGTTCCCAGACAAAGGGGGGTCTGTCGGTCATCGTCTTGTCAGACGCGGCGCTGGCGCACGGCTTCGAACAGGCAAACACCGCTCGCCACCGAGACGTTGAGGCTGGATACCGCCCCCGCCATGGGGATGCTCACCAGCTCGTCGCAGTGCTCGCGGGTCAGACGGCGCATGCCCTTGCCTTCGGCCCCCATCACCAGCGCCATGGGGCCGGTGAGTTTGGCCTGATAGAGATCGTGATCCGCCTCGCCAGCGGTACCCACGATCCAGACGCCGCGCTCCTGCAGCTCGCGCAGGCTGCGGGCCAGGTTTGTGACCTGGATGAGCGGCACCACTTCGGCGGCGCCACAGGCGACCTTGCGCACCACGGACGTGAGGCCTGTGGCCTTGTCCCGCGGCACGATCACCGCATGCACCCCGGCCGCATCGGCACTGCGCAGACAGGCGCCGAGATTGTGCGGGTCGGTCACCCCGTCCAGTACCAGCAGGAAGGGCGCTGTCTCTTGCGCCGCCAGACCGTCCAGCAGACTGGCCAGGTCGTGCTCGGCCAGCTTGGGCGCTTCAATCACCTTGGCCATGATGCCCTGGTGATTGTTACCTTCCGCCTTGTCATCCAGCGTCTTGCGGTTCACGCTCTGCACCCTGATACCGAGGGACTCCAGCTCGGCCAGCAGGGGATGCAGCCGCTCGTCATCGCGGCCCTTGAGAGCCCACACCTCGATGAAGCGCTCGGGGGTGCGCTCGAGCAGCGCGGAGACGGCGTGAATGCCGTAGATCAGTTCAGTACTCATTTAGTGCTCTTGGCCTTGTCGCGAGCCTTTTTGCTCGGTCGTCTGTTGCTGGGCTTGGCACGGCCACCCTTGTAGGATTTGCCGCTCTCCTTGCCCTCTTTGCGTTTCTCGTGGCGCTGGGCGCTCTTGGCCTTCTCTTTCTTGATCTCGGCCTGCTTGCGCGCCATCTCCTTGGCGTTCTTGCCGGTGGCCTTGAGGGGCTCTTCCACCATCACGAAGTCGATCTTGCGATCGTCCAGGTTCACGCCCATCACCTTGACCCGCACCTTGTCACCCAGACGGTAGCGACGGCGGAAGTTCTCGCCGATCAGCTGCTGGTGCAGCGGGTCGAACTGGTAGTAGTCGTTGGTGAGGGTGCTGACGTGCACCAGACCGTCGATGTGGATCTCCGCCAGACGCACGAAGAAGCCAAAACCGGTGACGCTGGCGATGACGCCGTCAAACTCGTCACCCACGTGATCCAGCATGTACTCGCACTTGAGCCAGTCTGCCACGTCGCGGGTGGCATCATCGGCACGGCGCTCCGTCATGGAGCAGTGCTCGCCCATCGGGTCCACTTCTTCCAGCTGGTAGTGGTAGCCACCGCTCGGGGTCCACTTGTGGCGCAGGTTGGCCTGCTGCTCCTTGGCGGTCTGGTACTTGATCGCCCGGTGCAGGATGAGATCCGGGTAGCGACGGATCGGCGAGGTGAAGTGCGCATAGGACTTCAGGGCCAGACCGAAGTGACCGATGTTGTCGGCCTGATAGATGGCCTGACGCATGGAGCGCAGCAGCATGGTGGAGAGCAATTCCGCATCCGGGCGCCCTTCGAATTTGGCGGCCAGGTCGGCAAAGTCCTTCGGCTCGGGCTCCAGGCCCCCCTTGAGCTCCAGACCCAGTTCGGCCAGGAAGTCGCGGAAGCCGGTGAGACGCTCCTCGCCCGGGCGGTCGTGCACCCGGAACAGGGCGGCGGCCTCGTTCTTCTCGATGTAGCGGGCGGCTGCCACGTTCGCCTGGATCATGCACTCTTCGATGATCTTGTGGGCGTCATTGCGCACCAGCGGTACGATACGGTCGATCTTGCGCTGGGCGTTGAAGATGAAGCGGGTCTCCTCGCTTTCGAACTCCACCGCACCGCGTTGATGGCGGGCATGCTTGAGCGCCTTGTAGAGGTTGCTCAGTTCCTCGATGTGGCCCACCAGCGGATCATACTGCTGACGCAGCTTGGGATCCCCGTCCAGGATCGCCGCTACCTTGGTGTAGGTCAGGCGAGCGTGGGAGTTCATTACCGCTTCGTAGAACTTGTAGCCGGACATGCGGCCGGCGGCGGAGATGGTCATCTCGCACACCATGCAGAGCCGGTCGACCTGCGGGTTCAGGGAACACAGACCGTTGGAGAGCACCTCCGGCAGCATGGGCACCACGAACTCGGGGAAGTAGACCGAGTTGCCGCGCTGATAGGCTTCAGTGTCGAGGGCGGTGCCCGGCTTCACGTAGGCGGAGACGTCGGCGATGGCGACCCACAGGCGCCAGCCGCCACCGCGCTTGGCTTCACAGAAGACAGCGTCATCGAAGTCGCGGGCGTCTTCCCCGTCGATGGTCACCAGCGGCAGGGCGCGCAGGTCGATGCGACCCTCTTTGGCCTTCTCCGGCACCTGCTCACCGAGACCGGCGACCTCCTTGGTCACCTCTTCCGGCCAGGTGTGCGGAATGCCGTGGGTACGCAGGGCGATCTCGATCTCCATACCGGGCGCCATGTTCTCACCCAGGACTTCCAAGACGGTACCGACCGCATTGAAGCGGGCAGTGGCGCGCTGGTTGATGCGCACGACTACGACCTGGCTCTGGCGAGCCCCCTTGTTCTCCCCTTCCGGGATGATGATGTCCTGGCCGATGCGGCTGTCATCGGGTACCACGAAACCGACGCCGTTCTCGACGAAGTAACGACCGACGATGTCCGCCTCCCGGGATTTGAGCAGGCGCACCAGACGCGCTTCCTGACGACCCTTGCGATCGATCTCGGTCGGCTGCACCAGGGCATAGTCGCCATGCATCAGGCGCTGCATCTCGCGGTTGTTCAGGAAGAGATCCGCTCCACCACCCTCGGGGCGCAGAAAACCGAATCCATCTTTGTGGCCAAGCACATAGCCTTTGACCAGATTCAGGCGATCCGGCAGGGCGTAACATTGGTTGCGGGTGAACACGAGCTGCCCGTCGCGCTCCATGGCGCGCAGACGACGTCGCAAGGCTTCCAACGGCTCTTCATCGGTCAGCTTGAGGACCTTGGCCAGCTCTTCCCGGGACATGGGTTTCTCATGGCCCTTGATGAGCTCCAGCAGCATCTCGCGACTGGCGATGGGGTTTTCGTATTTTTCGGCCTCGCGTTGGAGGAAAGGATCTTTTTGAGACATAAGCAGGCCTTAGGGTAGGTAATAACGCAGACATTATATCGGAGGGGGGAGCTAATGGCATCCATCGACTGCCTTTTGGCCATTCTCTCTGTCATACTGGACACAGTTTGCAGGTATGTGAGACTCGGAACTCATGAGCAAGGACTCGTTCGCCCAATCTGCCGCCTATTTGAAACAGGCGGTTCCCCTGATGATCAAGTATCAAATTCCCACCACGCCGAACAACTATCACCTTTGGTACAGCTATGTCTCCGGCGACATGCCCGAACTCAACCATGCCGTCGATCAGGCGATAAAACAACAGGGGACCTTCTCCCTGACCACCTGTGAGCGTCTCTACCACCAGCACCTTGCGGCTCAGGACGAGCAGCAGATCGAGGCGATGAAACTCAACCTGGCGGCCATGGCCAGCGAGCTGAGTCACTCGATGCAGGATGCCATCTCCGATACCGGGCTGTTTCAGGAGATGCTCGACAAGAGTTTCGACAAGCTGAGCAAGATAGACGACGAGGGGCTCAGCCTGGAAGACACCATGGGGATCCTGCGGGATCTCGTGCGCGAGTCGCATGACGTACGCATGTCCACCCTCCACTTTCGCAACCAGCTCAGCAGCGCCGAGAAAGAGATAAAGGAGCTGAAACAGGCCCTGAACGAGACGAGGAAGCTGGCCACCGAGGACCCGCTCACGTCTCTGCTCAATCGACGCGCCTTCGATCTCGAGATGGACAGCCTCATTCGCAGCAAGCAGCCCTTCTCCCTGATCCTGACCGATATCGATCGCTTCAAGAACTTCAACGACGAATACGGACATCTGCTGGGGGACCAGGTGCTGCGCATCGTCGGCAAGCGGCTGCGAGAGGCCAGCAAGGAGGGCATAACCGCCTATCGCCTGGGGGGTGAGGAGTTTGCCCTCTTGGTGCCAAACCGCGCCCTGGCGCTGACCCGCCAGATGGCCGAGAGCCTGCGTCGCGTCATCGAGCGGATGTCGATTCTGGATCGCAAATCCGGGCGACGCATCGATCACATCACCGCCTCGTTCGGCGTGGGGGAATACACCCCTCAGGAGACGGCAGACACCCTGATCGAGCGTACCGACAAGCTGCTCTACAAGGCCAAGGAGCTGGGACGCAATCGGGTGATGCCACTGCCCTCCTGATCCCACCAGATGCAAAAAGGCCGGTCATTGACCGCAATGCTGATCAGTTAAGGATCCATTGACCGATCCTTCTGCTGTAGGACAATCCGGAACCAATCACTAGTTCCGGAT
>NZ_JAPCJD010000045.1:0-32988 GCF_027707845.1 Aeromonas sp. QDB14
ACTCATGATGAACCCTTTTTCATGGCTCCAGATGACAAACATGATCTCATATCAGGGACTTGTTCGCACCTTCCCTAAACGCCGCGACCGGCTTTAAGTTCGATTAGCCATAAGGCGTAATCGGACATTCGCGTAAATCAATTCTCCCGCTATAACAGCCATCCATATTTCCCTGCAGACAGATGCCGCTGATTCATGGACACACCGGACAGCGGCATCTCGATCGTCCGATTACACTTCGCTAATCGAACCAACATGGGACGGTAATAAACAAAAGAGCCGCCCTGGGGCGGCTCTTTGCATCGGGGATCAATGAATCGTCACGGCGCCTTGGGCTGCTCCACCAGAGCGCTCGCCGGTTGGTCATCTTCCTTGATCCAGGCATCCAGCAGGGTGTAGCCCACCGCCAACACCACGGGGCCGATGAAGAGACCGATGATCCCCAGCGCCAGCAGGCCGCCGATGACCCCCACCAGAATGAGGATCAGCGGCAGGTCGGCCCCGCGCTTGATGAGGAAGGGGCGCAGGAAGTTGTCCATGGTGCCCGCCAGCAGGGACCAGACCAGCAGGAAGGTGCCCCAGGTGGTGTCCCCGCTCCAGTAGAGGTAGCCGACGCTGGCCAGCAGCACCGGGAAGGGGCCTATCTGGGCGACGATCAGCAGGAACATCAGCACCACCAGCACCATGACATAGGGAATGCCGGCGATGAGCAGGCCCAGGCCCGCCACCGAGGATTGCACCAGGGCGGTCACCACCACCCCCATGGCGACGGCGCGGATGGCCTGGGAGGCGAGCACCACCGCATTGTCACCGCGTTGGCCCGCCAGACGGTGGGCGAAGCGGCGAATGCCTTCTGCCGCCTTCTCTCCCGAGTGGTAGAGCAGGCCGCAGATGGCCACGGTCAGCAGGAAGTGGACGAACAGCAGGCCGAGGTTGCCCGCCTGGGCCGCCAGCCAGCGGGCGGTCTGGCCGAAGTAGGGGGCCAGCTTGGTGAACAGCACCTGGCCGCCGCTCGCGAGGATCTGCCGCCAGAACTCATAGAGCTTGTCGCCCACCAGGGGCACTTGCTGCAACCAGAGCAGCTCGGGGGGTGGGGATTGGCTGAGCTCGGTGCCCAGCTCGATGAGCATGGGGGCCTTCTCCGCCACGTTGGCCAGCGTCATGAAGAGGGGAATGACGAAGATGAGCAGCAAGATGCTGGTCATCAGCAACGCCGCCAGGGTGCGCTTGCCCCACAGCAGGCGCTGGGCCATCTGCATCAGGGGCCAGGTGGCGATGGTGATCATGGTGGACCACACCAGGGCGGGCAGGAAGGGGCGCAAGACCATGAAGCACGAGATGATGAGCAGGCTGAGGAACAGCAAGCCCAGGGTGATCTTGGCCAAATCCACTTTTTTCATATTCATGGCATTCCCTTAACGAGGGGTTGAGCGCCCGGTTCGGGCACCGTGACGGATAGCGGACAACGACCACCAGAGCCCGGCGCTGAGCCAGAACCCCAGGCAGCCAAAGAGCCACCCTTGTCCCGCGAGGATCAGCAGAGAGCTGCTGGTGAGCGCGGGCACCAGGAACAGGAGCCCTGCCACGACCAGTCCCCCTGCCAGGGTCAGCAGCGCGGCGGGCAGGGCGGGGGTGGGGCTCCGTTCGAGTGATAGCAGATTACCCGATACCAGCCCCAGGGTGAACATGGCAAGCCCGGCCAGGGCGGTGGACTGGGTGAGCCAGGCCGAGAGGGCGCTGGCGATGAGCAGCCCGGCCCAGGGGAGCGGGCGCGCCACCAGCTTCGCCAGCGTGGCGCGCAGTGCCAGCAGCAGGGCCCCCAGGGCAAGGCCGGCCACCACATCCGAGAGGAAGTGGACCCCCAGCCAGACCCGGGCCAGCCCGGCCACGCCGGCCAGCAACAGGGCCAGCAGGGCCCCCTGCCAAACCCGCAGCGCCGGCAGCCAGCCAAGCAGCAGGCCCCAGTAGAGCAGGGTCGAGGCGGCGTGGCCGCTCGGCATGCCGAAGCCCTGGGCACTCTGGCGGGCCAGCTCGGGTTGCAGGTGGAAGGGCCGGGGCCAGCCGATGCCCGCCTTGAGCAGGTTCACCACCAGGGTGAGCAGCACCATGGCAAACAGCAGGTGGCGCAGCCTGGACCAGCCGAGCAGGGGCAGCAGCAGGGGCAGCAGCGCCAGCTGGAAGGGGGCCGAGCCCAGCAGATTGCCCGCCCTGGGCCAGAGCGCATCCGGCCCGAGCCATTGTTGCAGGCGCTGGATCAGTGGCAACTCGGCGCGGTGCAGCGCACTGGCCGCGTCGCTGAAATCCGTCACCCACAGCACCTGGCTCTCGGGCACCTCGGCCAGCCTCGGGGCTATCCAGTCGAGCTGCGCCGGGAAGCGACGCTGGTCAGGGGGCAGGTCGGCGGCCGCGATCAGCCTGGCGTTCAGGATCTCGCCACCGAGATCCGGGGCCTGGAGCAGGGAGACAAACCCCGTCCCCCGCTGGACCCGCAGGGGCTCCAGGGTCTGGCAGGCGAACACCCTGGCCCGTTGCCAGCGCCCCAGCTCGCCGGTGACGCGACCCTGCAGGCCGGTCTCCTCGAACAGCTCGCGCAGGGCCGCCTGCTCCGGGGTCTCCCCCCTGTCGATGTAACCGCCGCTCAGGCTGTAGCGCGAGGAGAGCCTGTCCTGCACCAGCAGGATCCCTTGCTGGTGGCGGATCACGCAGGCGGCCGCAGAGGGAGGGGATTCGGCGCGGGAGGCGGGCAGGGCACCGCCCAGCAACAGCAGCAGGCAGAAGACGACTCGAAACATGATGACACCCAGGGGCAAGGAGTGGGGACAAGGGTCACAGAAATCAGACGGCCGGGCAATGGCTTGCAGGGGGCACCGACCCTGTGGGGGACGCAAGGATTGCCGTCTGCGCGGGCAGTCCCTAGTATTGGCGGCTATTGTTCTTCTCATTCACTACATTGTGGGGCTCTTCATGCGACAGTTCGGTTTCTTTCTGGGGATTGCCATCGGCGTCATCCTGATACTGTTTGGCAGCATCGTCATCTTCCAGGCCCTGCCTGCGGCGCTGGACGTGCTGGAGATGCCGAGCCGGATCCCCTTCGTGCGCGAGGTGTACACCTGGCTGATGAGCAGCGCCAACGGGCTAACCGCCCAGCTGGAGCAGAACTTCCTGGAGGCCTTCCAGACGGTGCTCAAGCTGATCCTGCTCATCACCTTCATGTGGGTCTGCGTCAAGCTGGTCAACATGGGGGTGCTGATCATCCGGGCTGGCGTCGACCTTATCCGCACCGCCATCGAGCACAGCGAAGAGAAGGGTGCCAAGCCCACCGAGCAGGACCGCCATTTCTGATCTTCCCCTGCCACGGGTCAGATAAACAACAGGCCATCATGTGATGGCCTGTTTTTATGGTGGCATGACGCTTAAAAAAGTCAGTTAAGCAGTTTTTCCAGCTCCGCTTCGGCATCCGCCCTGGCCTGATCGCTCAGGGTGCCGGAAGTCGCTTCCAGCTTCTCGCCCTGTTGCTGCACCGCCTTGGCGGCTTGCTGCTGCGCCGTGGTTGCGGCACTGATGGTCGCTGCGCTGCTGGCGGCTTGTTGCTTCGCCGTGGTTGCGGCACTGCTGGCGGCCTGCTTGGCGGTGTCGCTCACCGCCTTGGTGGCTTGTTGCTGCGCCGTGGTTTCGGCACTGCTGACGGCCTGTTTGGCGGTGTCACTCACCGCCTTGGCGGCTTGTTGCTGCGCTGTAGTGGTGGCGCTGCTGACGGCCTGCTTGGTGCTGTCGCTTACCGCCTTGGTCGCGTGCTGCTGCGTTGTGGTTGCGGCGCTGCTGGCGGCCTGCTTGACGGTGTCGCTCACCGCCTTGGCGGCTTGTTGCTGCGCACTGGTCGCGGCACTGATGGCGGCGCTGCTGCTGGCGGCCTGCTTGGCGCTGTCGCTCACTGCCTTGGCGGCTTGCTGTTGCGCCGTGGTCGCGGCACTGATGGTGGCTGCGCTGCTGGCGGCCTGTTTGGCCGAGTCGCTCACTGCCTTGGTGGCTTGCTGCTGCGCCGTGGTTGCGGCACTGCTGGCAGCTTGCTTGGCGCTGTCGCTCGCCGCCTTGGTGGCTTGTTGCTGCGCCGTGGTGGCGGCACTGCCGATCACCTGTCTGGTGGAGTCGGACAGGGCCTTGCTGGCGCTCTGTTGCAGGCCCCCCATCATGGTGCCCAGCAGAGAACTGCCAGCGCCCGTGAGCCCCTGACCGGCACCGCTCAGGGCCGTGGTGGCCGGGGTGGCCTGGGACTGCCAGCCCTGCATGGCGCTGGGCCAGGTCGGGGTGGCGGCCGTCAGGTTTTCCCCGAAGACCTGGGTCGCCCCGTCACCTTTTTGCACCATGACGGCGAGCTGGTTGGTGTCGGCGTTCCAGACCATGCCGGCCTGCTTGGCCACGTCCGGCACGGGGGCGTAGCGGGAGACCACGTAAAAGAGCGGCCCCTCCTGTTGTAGCTCGTCGGCGGTCTTGAGCAGCTGCATGGTGCTCTCGTAGTTGGGCCCCAGCATGGCGGTCATTCTGTCCTTGATCAGCGGTTGCTCGAACAGGTTGGCCTCGTTCGGATCGAAACCGACCAGCGGCTTGAGCAGGGCCCACATCAGCTGGCTGGTGGGGCTCATCATCAGCAGGGGGGCGACACAGGCGGACAACATCAGGCTCAGGCAGGCAGCCTTGAGCAACGGCATGATACGCATTGACAACATATCCAGTTAATTATCTGATTATTAAGGGTTATTCATTACCGCATCCCGGCGATGCCGGTGGGGGCCCACGGCAGAGCCCTGACAGGCCTTTGCGGGCGCAGGCAGGCTATCATATTGCTTCCGGAATGCCAGATGAGCCGACATTTATTGGTCAAGTCGAGGGCTCTGCTGGTCGCTTTACACTTTCACTCCCCCGTGACAGGAATTCCCATGATCCGTTGTGCAGGTTGTCTGCTGGCCCTTGGCTGGCTCTTCCCCGCGTTGGCTGCCCCGGCGTCCAACACCCTCAGCCACTCGGTGGGCACCGAGCTGGTGCTGCCCCTTGGTTCGCTGCCCGAGCGGGTGTGCTGGTATCAGGATCAGAAATACTCCCAGGGGGCCCGCATCCAGCAGGGGGATCTCTGGCTGGAGTGCGCGCCGCAGCAGGCGATGGAGACCAATGGTCCCCTGATCTGGCGAGAGGTGACGACGCCGTCACAGAGTGGTGAACCGGAGGGCAACCAGCGGACGATCCGGGTGGGCCAGTGAGCCTTTTCTTGATCCAGCTACAGACACGGGCGTGATCTCTATCGCATAATGCGGCTCTTTCTTCTCTTGACTGGGATCTAAGCAATGGCTCGTCGCTCTTCCAATGCACAACGTCGTCGCAGTAGCTGGTGGTACAAACGCTTGTTGGCAAGGGAGCGGGAAGAGCGCGAAGCGCGTTCCGTCCGAGATTGATACTGCATTGAACAACGGAGCCTCGGGCTCCGTTTTTATTGGTGACTAAAAGTGCATTACCGCAGACAGGTTTATTACCAAAGGTGGATAATGATGCCGCTCTGCCAGTGCCCAACGTCGTTGCCGCCGTGAGCTGGCGGTACAAACCCTTGTTGGCAAGGGAGCGGGAAGCGTGCGAGGGCGCGGCGTCCGGGATTGATACTGCATTGAACAACGGAGCCTCGGGCTCCGTTTTTATTGGTGACTAAAAGTGCATTACCACAGACAGGTTTATTACCACAGGTGGACAATGGTGCCGCTCTGCCAGTGCACAACGTTGTTGCCGCCGTGAGCTGGCGGTACAAACCCTTGTTGGCAAGGGAGGGAAGCGCGCGAGGGCACGGCGTCCGGGATGGATACAGCATTGATCAACAGAGCCCTGGGCTGCGTTTTTCATTCATCAAAGACCGTCATGCGAGAACGGGGGCCATCAGGCCCCCGTTTTGCTTTTGCAGAGGTTGGCTGCCTGCGACTCAGCGCTGCAGAGCGGCCAGGGCCAGCTCGACCCGCTTGGCGTACTCGGGGTCGGCCTGCTCGAAGTGCCTGAGCTGGGCAGCGACGATGGCGTCATCTTCCACATTGATGAGGGAGCGGGCCAGGTTGGCGGCGAGGCGGGCACGTTGCCCCTCGTCCATCAGGCGGAAGAGATCCCCCGGCTGGCTGTAGTAGTCGCTGTCGTAGTCACGAAAATCGTAGTGCAGGGCAGCCCCTTCCAGACTCAGGGCCGGTTCGTGCTGCTCGCTCGGCTGCTGGGTGCCGAAGCGGTTTGGCTGGTAGTTGGGGCTGGCGCCACCGTTGCTGTCGGCCCGCATGGCGCCGTCGCGGTGGGCGCCGTGGTGGAACGGGCAGCGCGGGGCGTTGACCGGCAGCAGGCCGTGGTTGACGCCGAGGCGATAGCGCTGGGTGTCACCGTAGGAGAAGAGCCGCCCCTGCAACATGCGATCCGGCGAGAAGCCGATGCCGGGCACCACGTTGGCCGGGGTAAAGGCGGCCTGCTCCACGTGGGCGAAGTAGTTGTCCGGGTTCTGGTTGAGCTCCAGCACGCCGACCGGGATCAGCGGGTAGTCGCTGTGCGGCCACACCTTGGTGAGATCGAAGGGGTGGATCTTGTAGGTCTGGGCTTCGGCCTCTGGCATCACCTGCACATAGACCTTCCAGCGCGGGAAGTCGCCCTGCTCGATGGCGTTGAACAGATCTGCCTGGCTGGTCTCTCTGTCCTGACCGACGGCGGTGGCCGCCTCTTCATCGGTGTAGAAGCTGTGGCCCTGCTCGGTCTTGAAGTGGAACTTGACCCAGAAGCGCTCGTTGGCCGAGTTGATGAAGCTGAAGGTGTGGCTGCCGTAGCCGTTCATCTCCCGCAGGCTCCTGGGGATGCCGCGATCGCTGAAGAGGATGGTGACCTGATGCAGGGATTCCGGGTGGCGGGACCAGAAGTCCCAGGCGGCGGTGGCGCTGCGCAGGTTGGTGCGGGGATCCCGCTTCTGGGTGTGGATGAAGTCGGGGAATTTCAGGGGATCGCGAATGAAGAACACCGGGGTGTTGTTGCCCACCAGATCCCAGTTGCCCTGCTCGGTGTAGAACTTGAGGGTGAAGCCGCGCACGTCACGCTCGGCGTCGGCGGCCCCCTTCTCGCCGGCCACGGTGGAGAAGCGCAGGAACACCGGGGTCTGCTTGCCGACGGCGTTGAACAGGTCGGCCTTGCTGAAGGCGCTGATGTCGTGGGTCACGGTGAAGGTGCCGTAGGCGCCCGAGCCCTTGGCGTGCACCACCCGCTCGGGAATGCGCTCGCGGTCGAAGTGGGCGAGTTTCTCCATCAACCAGATGTCTTGCATCAGGACGGGGCCGCGGGGGCCGGCGGTGAGGCTGTTGTTGTTGTCGACGACGGGGGCGCCGTTGGCGCTGCGCAGGGTCTTGTCGGTCATGGCGGGTCTCCTTGTGATGAGTCGCCAGACTAGGGGAAGTGGGGGAGCGGTTCCAATGGAGTGTGCCTAACCCTTTGATTGGTTTCGCTGATGGGGGTGGAAACAGACGCCAGCCTTGCGGCAAGATGGGATTCAGCCAATCAGGAGGTCTCATGTCCATCACCATTCGCCGCGCCGGGCCGGAAGATGCCGCCGCCCTGCGGGATCTTCACGCCATGCCCCATGCCCAGGCGGGCACCCTGCAACTTCCCTTCCCCTCCCTGCAGCAGTGGGAGCAGAAGCTGACCCCGCGGGATGGCATCTACAGCCTGCTGGCGGAGTGGGAGGGGGAGGTGGCGGGCGCGCTGGTCCTGATGGTGGAGCCGTCCCCCCGTCGCCGCCACGTGGCGAGCATCGGCATGGCGGTACACGATGACTGGGCCGGGCGCGGGGTGGGCACCGCCCTGATGCAGGCAGCGCTGGATCTGGCGGACAACTGGCTCGGCTTGACGCGGGTGGAGCTGACGGTCTGGGCCGACAATCAGGCAGCCCTGGCCCTCTATCGCAAGGCGGGCTTTGTGGAGGAGGGCGTTGCCCGGGATTACGGCCTGCGTCATGGGGTGCTGGTGGATGCCCTCTACATGGCCAGGGTGCGCCGATGATCGACTATCGCGAGCGCCTGACGCCGGTGCTGCGGGCACTGGAGCAGGATCCGGATCTCTCCATCGAGGCGCTGGCGAGTCGCGCTTGCCTCTCCCTCTACCATTTCCACCGGGTGTTCACCGCCGTGGTGGGGGAGGCCCCCGGCGAGATGTGCCGCCTGCGGATGCAGCGGGCGGCCTGGCAGCTCTGCTACACCGATGCCAGCGTTACCGCCATCGCCCTGGGGGCGGGACTTGGCAGCTCCCAGGCCTTCGCAAAGGCGTTTCGCCACCACTATGGCTGCACCCCAGGGGCGTTTCGCCGCGACAAGGGCAAGAACGGACACCTGGATCGCAAGGAAGGACACGCATGGCAAGGGGCACTCCCTTATGCTGAAGGCCACTCATCAGCAAGGAGCAACACCATGAACACCGTCGAGATGGACGCCCGCACCCTGGCCTATATCCGCGTGACCGGCCCCTATGGCGAAGGGTATGACGCCGTCTGCCATCGCCTTCACCAGTGGGCCGCGCCCCGTGGCCTGGAAGGAGGAGAGTGGATCTTCATCTACCACGACAACCCCGAGGTGACGCCGCCGGCCCAGTGCCGCACCGACATCGGCATCAGCGTGCCGGTGGGCACCCTGGGGACGGGGGAGGTGGAAATTCAGCACATCCCCGCCGGGCGCTACGCCCAGTCCCGCTACCTCATCACGGATCGCAGCCAGTACGGGGAGCGCTGGCAGGAGCACATCGGCGATATCGTCGCGGCCGGGCTCGCCTTTGGGGACGGCCCCTGCTTCGAGCTCTATCACAGCGTGAGCAATGACCCCCTGCGCGATGACGTGAGCTTCTGCTCCAGTGTGCGCTAGGCAGGCGGCAATAAAACGAGGCGCCCAAGGGCGCCTCGTTTTATTTGGGGTCAATGACCACCGCAGATATCAGGACTGGCTGGGCACCTTGTTGCGGCGGGACTTCCACCACCAGCGCAGGCGGATCTGGGAGATGAGCATCCCCGCCAGCATCAGGGCGCAGCCGACCACGGCCCGTTCGTCCAGATGTTCCCCCAGCAGCAGGACACCGCCAATGGCGGCGAACACCGTCTCCAGGCTGAGGATGATGGCGGCGTGGGCCGGATGGGCACCGCGCTGCCCCACCACCTGCAGGGTATAGCCGATGCCGACCGAGACCAGACCGGCGTAGAGCAGCGCCTGCCAGCCCGCCACGGCACCACTCGCCGTCGGGGTCTCGATGACGAAGGCCGTGGCCAGGCTGAGCAGGCCGCACACCACGAACTGCACCCCGGCAAGACGAATGGGGGCGACCCGGTTCGAGTAGTGATCCAGCACCAGCAGATGCACGGCCCAGAACAGGGCCCCGATCACTTGCAGCAGATCGCCGTAGCCGATGGTGAACTCCTCGGTGACGCTGAGGTAGTAGAGCCCGGCCATGGCGATGAGGGCGCCAATCCAGGTGTTGGCCCCGGTCTTGTGGCGCAGGGCCAGGCCGATGACGGGGACCAGAATGATGTAGAGGCCGGTGATGAAGCCCGCCTTGGCGGCCGTGGTGTAGAGCAGCCCCACCTGTTGCAGGGAGGCGGCGGAGAAGAGCACGGTGCCGGCGATGAGGCCCCCGGTCAGCAGCAGGCGGTGATCACCGGCAGGCTGGGGCGGCTGGCGTGACTTGGGCCACCACAAGAGCGGCAGCAGGGAGAGGGCGCCCAGCAGGAAGCGCAGGCCGTTGAAGGTGAAGGGCCCCATGTGAGCCATCCCCAGACGCTGGGCGACGAAGCCCAGCCCCCAGATGGCGGCGGCCATCAATAACATCATGTTTGAACGCATACGGAATCATCCCTGAGAAAGAGTCTCGGCGGCACTCGGGCCCCGCCATTACGATACCTGCGAGAAGGGGCGTTTGTCGTCAGCCATTTGTTGCCGGGCGAGGGCAGGATCAGCGGCTGGCCAGCTTGGCGAGCAGGGGCAGCAGGGCGAGCAGCAGCAGGTTGCCCCTAAGGATCCAGATCACCCAGAACTGCTGCTGGGTGGAGACAAGGGGAGCCCGTCCTTGGCGCAAGGATCGGCGCCAGTGGTGGAACAGCCGGCTGGGGTAGCCAAAGCTGATGGCCATGGCGAAGAACATCAGCAGCTTGGTGCGGTAACCCGGATTGGCAAACAGGATGGCCGGTGGCTGGGGATGGGCGACCACCAGCAGCACGCCCGTGATGAAGATGAGCAGCAGGGCCAGGGCGGCCAGGCTGTCAGCCAGCAGCAGCTTGCGCACCTGCTCGATGGACATGCCGCGCCGGAACAGGAAATACTCCGAGGTGATGGCACCGGTCAGGGTGATCACGGCGCAGTAATGGAGGGCAGTCAGCAGTTCCGGTTTCAACATCCAGGCCAGTTCCTTCTCGTTGGCCACCTGATGCGCTTCCCTTTGGACGCCATCAGGTGGGGCTGATATTCTGACACTACACGATGTCAGGGGATAGCATGGAGTCAGGGTTGGATAAGCGAGCAGTCTCCAAAAAGACCTGGTCCCTGGTGGCACGGATGCGCCTGGGCCTGCTTCTGCTCTTCATTCCCGTCCTGATGCTGGGTGCCATCTACTACCTGCACATGGAGCGCAGCCTGCAGCGAGAGCTGCAACAGCGCCTGCTCGCCACCAATCACCAGTTGCGCCACGTCTTCATCGAGCCCTACCTGAACGAGATGGAGCGTCAGTTCTCCCTCATCTACGACCAGGTCAAGGTGGAGGACATCAGCGGCCCCCGTCTGCGCAACACCGACTCCTATCTCAGGGAGTGGCGCCTCTACAAGGGGGTGATGGCGGATCTCATCTACATCTATGTGGGCACCGCCGAGCGCCAGATGCTGATCTACCCCGAATGGCAGGCGGATGCGGACTTCGATCCCAGGGTGCGCCCCTGGTATCAGCTGGCCAGCCAGCATGTGGGCAAGATGGTCTGGACCGAACCCTACTACGACTACACCAACGGCACGCTGGTGATCGCCCTGGCGCGGGCCATCACCGACAAGGAGGGCAAGGTGCGGGGGGTCTTCGCGGTGGATGCCATCCTGGCCCCCTTCTCCGCCCAGCTGAACCGGCAGTGGAACAGCGGCTACCAGATGATCGTCAACCAGTCGGGCAAGGTGCTGGCCCACCCCGATCCCTCACAACTGCTCAAGCCCATGACCCACCCGACCTGGCTCTCCCGCTTCAGCGGGGAGGACGGCATCTTCCTGGATCAGGCGTCCCGCCAGTTCGTGGCCTACAGCCGCCTGCCGGACCACAACTGGGTGCTGATCAGCGTGTTGCCCGCCTCCAGCATCCAGGCGGTGGTGGCGAGCGCCTCCCTCAACGTGCTCGGGATCATCGTGCTGGCCAGCGTGCTCTACATGGTGCTGGCACTGATCTGGTCCCGTTATTTCAGGCGGATGCTGGACGAGATCTCCACCGTGATCCGGGCCAGCCGGACCCAGCCTGACGAGGTGCACCAGGGGGGGATGCGCGAGCTCAGGCACGTCTATGCCGAGCTGGCGGAGGTGAGCAAGGATTATCACGAGGTGCGCCAGCAGGCGAACCTCGACAAGCTGACCGGCCTTTACAACCGGCGCTTCTTCGACGGGCGGTTGAATCGGCTGCTGCTCGATCAGGACCGCTTCTGCCTGGCCATGATCGATCTGGACGGTTTCAAGCGGATCAATGACACCTATGGTCACCAGACCGGGGACGTGGTGCTCAAGCGGGTGGCCAGCTTTGGCGCCAAGCTGCTGGGGGATCATGGCTGGGTATGCCGCTATGGCGGGGAAGAGCTGGTGGTGCTGTTCGCCAATCCGGACATCCACTTCTGCCAGATGCTGCTGGAGCAGTACAGGATTGGGGTGGCCTCCCTGCACTGGCGTGAACCCGGTCTTGGGATCACCTTCAGCGGCGGCCTGGTGGCGAGTGCCCCCGGGCTTGGGGCCAGGAGCCTGCTGACCATGGTCGATGCCGAGGTCTATCGCGCCAAGGGTGACGGCAAGAATCGCATCTACATGGTGGATCCCCTGGCTCCCCGGGACGACTCGCCCTCAGGGGATGGCATGTTGAGCAAAGAAGAGGCCTGAGGGCCTCTTCTTCATTGCGCGGATCAAGGGTGCAACTGCCAGGTCCAGAGGGGCCAGCCCAGCTCCTCGGCGCACTGGCGCAGGGCGGGGGCCGGATTGACCGCATGGGGATGGCTCACCGCCCGCAGCATGGGCAGATCGTTGTGGGAGTCGCTGTAGCCAAAGCTCCCCTGCCAGAGGTGTTCCTTTCCGGCAAAGAGCTGGTTGATGCGGGCCACCTTGCCTTCGCGAAAACTCAGGGTGCCGCGGGTCTGACCGGTCAGCATGCCGGCTTCCTCGTCGAGCAGGATGGCCACGCAGTGATCCATCCCCAGCATCTGCGCCATGGGGGCCACCAGATGCTCGCCGGAGGCGGAGATGAGCACCAGCTCGTCGCCACGCTGGCGATGCCACTCGATGCGGGCCAGCCCCTCGGGGTAGAGACGCTCCCGCAGCACCTGTTCGGCAAAGTGGGTGCAGAGGGAGTCGAGCCACTGGCGCGTCCTGCCTGCCAGCGGTTGCAGGGTGAAGGCCATGTACTGGTGCATGTCCATCTTGCCCTGATGGTAGAGGGACATCATGGCCTGCTCCTCGGCCACCATGCCCGCCGGGGCCAGCTCCTGGGCCACCATGTACTCCAGCCAGAGGCTGGCGGAATCCCCCGCTATCAGGGTCTCGTCCAGATCAAACAGTGCCAGGGCCATGGCTGCTCCTCGGGTTGGCTGCCAGCATCGGGGTACTGGTTGAAAAATGAATGGGATTCATGGCGTTATGCTACCTCACAGAGTTGATCCCGGGCCACCACCAGGGTCACGGCGCTGCCCACCGGCAGCAGATCGCCGGCACGGCGGTTGAGGCAATCCACCGTCAACAGCCCTGCCTCGCACTCCACCTGATAGCGGATGACGTTGCCGAGCAGCTGCTGCTGGCGAACGATGCCGGGCAGGCTGGGCTCGTGGCTGACCGCCCCTGCAGGCAGCAGGGTGATGGACTCCGGCCGCAGCGCCAGCTTGCCGCGAAAGCGCGGGCCGAACAGGGATTTGGCCTGCTCGCCACCCAGCAGGTTGTAGTTGCCGATAAAGCCCGCCACGAACTCGCTGGCGGGGCGGGTGTAGATCTGCTCTGGCGTGCCGCTCTGGACGATGGATCCCTTGTTCATCAGGAAGATCCGATCCGACAGGGTCAGCGCCTCCTCCTGATCGTGGGTCACGAAGATGGTGGTGAGCTCGAGGCGCTGCTGGATCGCGCGGATCTGCTGGCGCAAGCTGCGGCGGATGCGGGCATCCAGCGCCGAGAGCGGCTCATCCAGCAAGAGGATCCGGGGTTGCACCACCAGGGCGCGGGCCAGCGCCACTCGCTGGCGCTGGCCGCCGGAGAGTTCGCCCGGATAGCGGCGCTCGAAGCCGGTCAGCTCCACCAGCTCTAGCGCCTCCTGCACGCTGGCGGCGAGATCCCGCCCCGGCTGGGGCTTCATCTTGAGGCCGAAGGCGACGTTGTCCCACACCGTCATGTTGGGGAAGAGCGCATAGCTCTGGAACACCATGCCGATGCCCCGCTTCTGGGGTTCCTGCCAGGTGATGTCCTCACCGGCCACCCGCACCTGACCGCCATCCACCGGGGTGAGCCCGGCCAGCGCCCGCAGCAGGGTGGATTTGCCGCAGCCGGAGGGGCCGAGCAGGGTCACCAGCTCCCCCTTGCGGATGCCGAATTCAATTCCCTCGAACACCTTGGTGTCACCGTAGGATTTGTGCAGTTGATTCACTTCTAGATGGAACATGTTGATTCACCGATGAAATCTGTTGGCTGCCCAGGTGAGCAGCAGGGTCAGCAGGAAGTAGCTCATTACCAGGGCGCTGGTGAAGTGGCCCGAGGTGGCACGCATGTTGTAGAGGTAGACCTGCAGGGTCTCGTAACGGGTGCCCACCAGCATGTTGGCAAACACGAACTCGCCGAGCAGGAAGGAGAGGGAGAGAAACAGTGCCGCCAGCAGCCCCTTGCGCAGGCAGGGGATCACCACCAGCAGGAAGGCGCGGGCACTGCTGGCCCCCAGCAAATGGGCGGCATCCATCAGATCTTTCAGCGGCACCCCTTGCAGGCTGTTGGCCAGCGCCCGGTACATGAAGGGGAGCACCACGGTGAACCAGGTGCCGATCAGGATCCACGGCGTGCCGATAATGGGCAAAACGCCGTCGGCGTAGATCTGCAGCAATCCCACCGAGGAGACCACGGGCGGCACCGCGAAGGGGAGCAGGATCAAGAGGTTCATCCAGGGATCCAGCTTGGGGAAGTAGTAGGCCACCACCAGCACGGTCGGCACCAGCACCAGGGTCCCCAGCAACAGGGTGGCGAAACAGACCAGGAGGCTTCGGCCAAAGGCTGCCAGAAAGCGCGGGTCGCCCCAGAGCTTGAGATACCAGTCGAGGGTGAAGCCGTCCGGCAGCAGGGTCGCCCCCCAGCGGGTGGAGATGGAGTAGAGAAAGGTGGCCAGCAGCGGCAGCAGCAGGGTGGCGACCAGCGCCCCCAGCACCCATCTGGGCCAGCGCGGCGTCAAATCATGCATGGGATTGCCCCTTGTTCACATAGCTCTTTTTCAGCAACCACTGGTTGGCGGCTGTCACCACCCCCAGCAGTACCATCAGGATCACCGCCAGCGCCGCCGCGAGATTCGGCTCGAGGAAGATGTCGCCGGAGACCAGACTGGCCACCCGGATGGTCACCAGATTGAAGTTGCCGGTGGTGAGAGCGTAGGCAGAGGCATAGGCCCCCACCGCGTTGGCAAACAGGATGATCAGGGTGCCGAGCAAGGCGGGCGTCAGCACCGGCAGGGCCACGTGCCACACATACTGCCCCCTGCTCGCACCCAGCAGGGCGGCGGCCTGGGGCCACTCATCCTGCAGGGCGTCGAACGCCGGGTAGAGCAGCAGCAACGCGAGCGGGATCTGGAAGTAGGTGTAAATCAGGATAAGACCGCTGCCCGAGTAGAGGTTGAAGCCGTCGATGAGGCCCCAGGATTTGAGCAGCAGGGTCACCGCGCCATTGATGCCGAGCACGATGATGAAGGCGAACGCCAGCGGCACGCCGCTGAAGTTGCCCGTCATGGTGACGAAAGCCAGCAGCACCCGCTTGACCCGCTCGCCGCTGTGGCGCAGGGCCGCGGCCCCTAGGGTGCCGATGGCGAGCCCCGCCAGGCTGGCGATGCCGGCGATGCGCAAGGAGTTGCCGAAGGATTGCAGATAGAAGGGGGAGCTCAAAATCTCCCGGTAATGGTCGAGACCCCAGCCATCGGGGGTCTGGACGCTGCCCACCAGCACCCACACCATGGGGGCGAGCTGGAACAGGATCATCAAGAGGACAAAGGGCAGCAGCACCAGGGCCGGCAGCCAGTGGCGGCGCACCCGGCGTGGCTTCACCTGTTGATCCGCGAGGATCTCGGTGGTGGCAGGCATCATCAGTGCACCTCGCGCATAAAGGCCGCCTTGAGCAGCGGAGGGGCTGTCGGCTTGTCGTGGGGAACTCCCAGCAGATCCGCCATCAGGGCGCAGAGCTGGGTCTGGGCGATCGCCACCCCATCCGGCCAGCGCTCGACGAAGGCATCGCCAAAGAGCCAGAGCGGCACAGTGCGCTCCTCGGCCAGGGTGCCGCCATGGCTGAGATCGTTGTTCATGCCGTGATCCGAGGTGATCACCACCTGATACCCCTCTGCCAGCCACTGGGGCAGCAGGTCGGCCAGCAGGCTGTCCATGCGGCGCGCCTGATTGCGGTACTGGCGGGAATCGAGGCCAAACTGGTGGCCCGCATCGTCCACTCCCATGGGGTGGATCAGCAGAAAATCGGGGTCGTACTGGCTGCGCAGCCACTCGCCGTCCATCAGCAGATGGCTGTCGGGGTAGGCGTCATCCCAGTAGAAGCAGCCGTGCTGGATGGGCAGTTGCTCATCGTGAGTGAAGCGATCGCGGGCCGCCAGCCAGGGGCTCTGGTTGTAGAGCTCGCTCACCCAGTGGTAGGCCGCCGCTGCGGTGCGTTTGCCCGCGGCCCGGGCCAGATGGAAGATGGAGTCGTGTTGGCTCAGGCGATTCACCCCGTTGTAGGTGATGCCGCTCGCCACCGGCGGCAAGCCGGTCAGGATGCACTCGTAGAGAGGGCGGGAGAGGGAGGGGAGGGCGGCACTCAGGGTCGTATGCAGGCCGCGCTCTGCCTCCACCATGCCACAGAGGTAGCCCATGCAATGGGCTACCTCTGCTGCCAGGCCATCCACAAGTACCACTATCACCTTGTGTTGCACTGGCCGCTCCTTACTGCATGTTGATCATGACGGTTTCCTGCCACTGGCGCGGCAGGGCCTTGGAGCTCTGCTCCCAGGCGGCGTGATCCTGCACCGGCTTGGCATTGGCGTACTGCTCGGCCGGCAGCAGCTTGGCCTTGACGTCATCCGGCAGGGTCACGTTGCTGCGAATGGGGCGGGCGTAGCCACGGGCCAGGTTGATTTGACCTGCATCGGAGAGGATGTATTCCCGCGCCAACTTGGCGGCGTTGGGGTTCTTGGCCCACTTGTTGATGATGGTGGTGTAGCCGGCGATGACGGAGCCGTCGCTCGGGATCACCACATCAAACTGCTTGGGGTCGATCTGGTCGCGGTAGTTGAGGGCGTTGAAGTCCCACAGCACCCCCACTTCCACTTCGCCTTTCTCGATGTTGGCGATGGTCGGGTCGTTCAGCGACAGACGGCCCTGCTTGGCCAGCTTGCCGAACAGATCCAGGGCGGGTTTCAGATTCTTCTCGCTGCCGCCGGTGGCATAGGCCGCCGCCAGCACGCCGTTGTTGGCCTGGGAGGCGACGCCCACGTCACCCAGGGTCACCTTGTAGTCGCCACCCAGCAGGGATTGCCAGCTGGTGGGGGCGGCCTTGACCAGATCCTTGTTGATCAGGAAGGCGATGGTGCCGGTATAGGCCAGCATCCAGTGGCCGTCCGCATCCTTGGCCCAGTTGGGAATGTCGGCCCAGGTGGAGGGCTTGTAGGGCTGGGTGACCCCCTGCTTGACCGCCACCGGGCCGAAGGCGCCGCCCACGTCGCCGATGTCGGCGGTGGCGTTGGCCTTCTCGGCGGCGAACTTGGCGATCTCCTGGGCGGAGCTCATGTCGGTATCCTGATGCTTGATGCCGTAGATGCTGCCGAGCTGCTGCCAGGTATCCTTCCAGTTGGCCCAGCTGTCCGGCATGCCGACGCTCTGGAGCTGGCCCTCACCGCGGGCGGCTTTTTCGAGATCCGCGATGTTCTCGGCGGCAAACAGCGGTTGACTGATGGCCACCAGGGCCAGTGCACTTGCGATCACGCTTTTCATCATCCCATCCCTCTGGACTAGGTCAGTTAAGGTTCGAGAGGGATGCTAGAGGGGAATTATGACGGTGGCGGGGCGCTTTGATGGCAGTTTCGTGACAATCGCCCTGTCATGGCGCTGTCATCAGGGGCGGTTACAACTCGGGGTCGACAACCTCTGGTCTACTCCAGTGGTGTGCAAATCCGAATGACCGACAGGGATGTGACAGTGACAGAGCGATTGAGTGAACAGGGGATGGCCGATGGCCGCACACCCTCCAAGTGCGAACAGATTTGCCGGACCCTGCGCCGCTATATCGGCAGCGGACACCTGGCGGGGGGGCAGCAGCTGCCCGCCGAACGGGCGCTGAGCGAGCGATTCGCCACCACCCGCATCACCATCAAGGAGGCACTCTCCAGCCTCGAGGCGGACGGCCTCATCTACCGGGCCGAGCGGCGTGGCTGGTTCGTGGCGCCGCCTCGCCTCACCTACGATCCCGCCATCCACACCCACTTTCACCAGTGGATTGGCGAGCAGCGGCGCACCGCCGAGACCCGGGTGCTGGCCCATGGCAACCAGCTTGCCAGCAGCGAGTTGTGCCACTGGATGGGACTGGAACCTTTCACGCCGCTGTATGAAATTCGCCGCCAGCGGCTGATCGACGGTCGCCCCGTGCTCCACGTCAGCCATCACCTGCTGGCGAGCCGCTTCCCCGGCATCGCCAGCGCTCCCCTGGCCAGCTCCCTCACCGAGCTCTACCGGCAGCGCTATGGCATAGGCCAGGGCTGGGCGAGCCTCGAGATCACCCCGTCGGCGGCCCGGGGAGAGATAGCCCGCGCTCTCAACCTGGCCCAGGGGAGCGCCGTGTTGCGGTTGGTGCGGGTCAATCATGACGAGGGGGGGAAGCTGGTGGATTGCGACATCGAGCACTGGCGACCGGACGCCATCCGCATCTGCCTGGATACCCGGGCACTGCAACCGCTCGCCACCGGCGCGCGGCAGGTGCAACTGGCAGAGTAGCGGCGTTCTGGGACTGACATGGCGGATCCCGCAGGATCCACCGGGATCAGTTGTCGATGTTGGGGATCAGATCGTCGAAGCTCTGGTAGCCGCAGTCCGCCAGTTGCAGCGACATGGTGTAGGTCTTGCTGCCCTCCCGCTGGCCGATGGCGGGGCGGTTGAGCTTGAGCTCCTGATGCCAGTACTCCTTCATGCGATCGATCAGCGCCATGGCCTCGCTCTCCCCCAGATGGAGCTGGCACAGCGCCATGTAGTTGTTGGGCCTGTGCATGTTCTCCACCAGATAGTCCCCCAGCACCGACATGGCCTGGCGCGCCTGCTGGCGGGCGAAGCGGCTGTGCTGCTCGAAGCTGATGCGCTCGCTGATGAGGAAGTGGTAGCTGTTGTCGATGCCAAGCTGCAGGATGCCGAGCTTCTCCAGCTTGCGCAGATAGAGGTAGCAGGAGGCATCGGTCAGGCCGTACTCCCGCTTGAGATCGATAAGGGTCTTGTCGCGCCAGAAAATGTTGGCGAGGAAGGCATAGAGCCCCGGCTCCTTGTGAAACGCCTCGTCCTGCTCCTGGGTAAAGACGGCCCGGCGGCTCTGGGCATCCTGGGTCCGGTCCAGCAGCTCTTCGAAGGAGAGTCCCACCAGATGGCAGATCTCCAGCAGGGTGTCGAACGGCAGGGAGGGCTTGTTCATCATGCGCTTCACGGTGGCGATGGAAACCCCCATGGCTTCTGCCAGGGTCTGATAGCGGATCCCCTTGTCAGTCAGGGTTTTCTTCAGGGTGTCGAGGATGTGATTGGCCAGTGTCTGGCTGTAGGTCATGCAACTATTCCTTTATCTGCATTTTTAGTCGTGTCAGAAATTGAGTGGTTTGTCTGTATCGGGCTCAAATTTTGACACCTAGAAAAACCAGAGGAGGGTAACCCGGTGATAATGGCGGAAATGGCCTGACCAGTTGTGGTGCAAGGTGGCAGAAAGTGACACTCGGTGGTGCATATCCTTCAACCTTTCAACATTTTGCTGGTGATGCATATTACATCGCACATAATTCAACACGAATCGGATTCAATACCTTCCTGGTTGAGAAAACGATTGTTTGCTTCCAATTTAAGGGTTTTTTTAACCGCAAGGTTTTATTCTTTCCTGGCATTGAGCGGAACTCGCAAGAGGTCCGCTTTTTTTCTTTTCTCCGAATCTGAGCCCGTCGTCAAGAATGGGGCGCAGTTTTGGTACTTCCTGCGCCACCGACCCCGGAAGGCAGTCCTTTATTCCCCCTGACCGGCAAACAGCTTGGGGATCTCCCGCACCAGCCAGCTCTTGGCCTTGCCCATGGTGTCTCTCCGCCAGGCCAGCACGACCTGGATCTGGTGGCGATATTCGGGACTGATCACCTTGAGCCTGCCCGCCTTGATGTCCTCTTCAATCCAGCGTTGCGGCATGGTGCCGATGCCGAGCCCCGCCAGCAGGGCGTCCCGCTTCTCCCCCATGGTGCTGACGGTCAGGCGCGGCTGCTTGTCGAGCAGGCGGTAGGTGAGCACCGGCTTGCGCAGTGCCGTGTCGGCCACCGCGATGGCGCGATAGCGGCGCAGGGTCTCGTCCGCCAGGGGCTCGGGTTCCTGATGCAGGGGGTGATCGGGGTGGGCGACGTAGAGCATCACCTCCTCCCTGAGCACCTGGTGCTTGATGCCGGTCATGGCGATATCGGCATTGAGGGAGGAGATGAGCAGGTCGGCGCGGCCATCTTCCAGGCACTCCCAACTGCCCGCCAGCACCTCGGCGCGAAACCTCAGCCGGGTATCGGTCTGTTCGGCCAGCCGATCCACCAGGGGGTAGAGAGCCTGTACCGGCATCAAGGCATCGACGGCGATGGTGATGTCGGTCTCCCAGCCACGGGAGAGGGCCCGGGTCTCCCCCACCAGGTGCTCGGCCGCCTCCAGCAGCACCCGGCCCCGCTCCAGCAGCATGCGGCCCGCCGGGGTGAACTTGGTCCTGTGGCCGCTGCGGTCGAACAGCATGGCGTCCAGCTCGTCTTCCAGCTTTTGTACCGTGTAGCTCAGCGCCGAAGGCACCTTGCCCAGCTCGTCGGCCGCCGCCGCGAAGCTGCCACGACGGTCGATGGCGTCCAGCACCCGGATCGCCTCCAGGGTCAGCGCCCGCTCCTTGTTCGATTCCTTGGCCATATCCAACCTTCAATTTTTTTGAATGTGTTTACCAGATTATCTCGCTAACAACTTAGGGGAAGTCACTTTAATATTCAATCAACGCTTAGGCAGGAACGCCTGGCAGCCAAATAAAAGGTAGTTCCGGGCTGAGACATCCCCAAACACGATGTCTGATGTCAGCAAAAGAACAACATAGTATTTGAATGATCTCTTGCATGGATGCATTGATTCGGGCCCAAGGGGCCTTGGCAATGACATAAAACCCAAGAGAGTGAATGAACATGAAAAACGTAATCAAGATGCTGGCCGTTGCAGGCCTGATGACCGCAGGTGCCGCCCAGGCTTCCGTTCCCGCTGACTTCAATGCCGCCCCGGGCGTGCTGTTCGTCAACTGGAGCGCCACCGCCGCGATGGACGGCAAGGCCAACCCCATGCTGGAGGTGCGCGACGAGTCCGGTGATCTGCTGGCTTCCGTCCACGCCAACCTGATGGGCACCCAGCAGGTCGCCATCCCGAGCCGCACCCAGGGCAAGCTGACGGTGAGCCTGGGCAACGAAAGCAGCAGCTACCGCATCCCCTTCGGTCTGGGTGACGGTCGCCAGCGTTAATGAACCAACTTGGTCAGTGAGGAGCACACCATGATGAAATTGAGAGCCGCAGAAGCACGGGGCAAGGCCAACTTTGGCTGGCTGGATGCCCGTCACAGCTTCTCCTTCGGTCACTACTATGACCCGGAATGGATGGGGCACTCTGCTCTGCGGGTCATCAATCAGGATCGGGTGGCGCCGGGTGGCGGTTTCGCGACCCACCCTCACGCCAACATGGAGATCCTCACCTGCGTGCTGCAAGGCACCATAGAGCACAAGGACAGCCTCGGCCACGCCGAGCAGATCCCGGCGGGGGATTTCCAGCTGATGAGCGCAGGGTCCGGCATCCGGCACAGCGAGTACAACCCCTCGCAGACCGAGCCGCTCTCCCTGCTGCAAATCTGGATCGAGCCGAATGAACACGGCACGACCCCGGGTTATCAGCAGAAGAAGATTGAAAACAAGCCCGGGATGACGCTGGTGGCGTCACCGGACGGCGAGGCGGGATCCTTCAGGATCCGCCAGCAGGCCAGAGTGTGGCGTCTGCAGCTCGCAGAAGGGGAGACCCTCGAGTGGGCATTGCAAGGGCGTCATGGTTACCTGCACATGATTTCAGGGGAGCTGACCGGCAACGGTCTGGCTGCCCGACCCGGCGACGGGCTGCTCAGCCGCGACGAGTCGAGCTGGGTGCTCACCGCCTCCAGGGGGAGTGAAGCCCTGCTGTTTGACCTGCCTTGATAGAAAAATCTTGGCGAAATGAATGAGTTAACAATTAGCTTTTACACTGTAAATACCATGATGGTAAGCAAAGGAATATGACGATGGACAAGATGAAAGATGTGGCACTGCTGGTGGGTCGTGTACTGCTGGCGCTGATGTTCGTGATGGCTGGCTGGGGCAAGATCGGCGGTTACGCCGGTACCCAGGGTTACATGGAAGCCATGGGCGTGCCCGGGTTCATGCTGCCCCTGGTGATCCTGCTGGAGCTGGGTGGCGGTCTTGCCATCATGCTGGGCCTGTTTACCCGCAGCCTCTCTGTGCTGCTGGCCGGTTTCACCCTGATGGCCGCCTTCATCTTCCACTATCAGCCTGCCGAGCAGATGCAGATGCAGATGCTGATGTTCATGAAGAACGTCTCCGTGGCCGGTGGTTTCCTGGCCCTGGCGGCGGCCGGTGCAGGGGCTTTCAGCCTGGATGCCCGCCTCGGCAAGCACTGGTAATACCCTGACGTTTCAAGTTTTCCAACGCCTTTTGGCCGGTGCCCTGCACCGGCTTTTTTGTGCCCGCTTCCCGGGGATGCCATCTGTGTGACGGCGCGCAGTCCGGACGCCACAAGTGCCTTTTGCATCTTATCCCCCGATCCCCGACAATCCCGATTCGCGTGCCGTGACGGGAATGCCAGAGAGTGTCCCCCCCGCGCACCCCCTCTTCATGAAATTGGCGGGAGTCGTCCATGTTTACCCTCTACCACTCCAATCAGCTGGATCTGCTCAAGGAGCTGCTGGTGAGCCGCATCCGGCAGGCTCCGCTCTCCCACCCCTTCGATCGGGAGCAGATCCTGGTGCAGAGTCCCGGCATGGCCCAGTGGCTCAAGCTGGAGCTGGCCAAGGCGTTCGGCATCGCCGCCAACATCGACTTTCCCCTGCCCGCGAGTTTCATCTGGGAGATGTTCACCCGGGTGCTGGCGGACGTGCCGCGCCAGAGCCCCTACAACAAGGGAGCCATGAGCTGGCACCTGATGACCATTCTGCCCACCCTGCTCGGCAGACCCGCCTTTGCGCCCCTCGCGACCTATCTGGGGGGCAGTGACGGGGCGGCGCCGGAGCAGGTGCGGCTCTGGCAGCTCTGCCAGAAGGTGGCGGATCTGTTCGACCAGTATCTGGTCTACCGGCCGGACTGGATCGCCCGCTGGGAAGAGGGGGAAGGATTGAGCCAGGAGCTGGCCGGGGTGAGCGGTCAGGATTGGCAGCCCGAGCTCTGGCGCGAGCTGGTGGCCCGCACCCTGGCCCTCAGCCCCAGCGGCTACCACCGCGCCAACCTCTACGAGGCCTTCATCCACGAGCTGGAGCGCACCCGGGATCTGCCGGGCAGGCTGCCGCAACGGGTCTTCGTGTTCGGCATCTCGGCCCTGCCGCCCCGCTACGTGGAGGCCCTGCTGGCCCTCGGCAGCCGCCCCGAGGTGGAGGTACACCTGTTTGTGACCAACCCCTGCCGCTACTACTGGGGGGACTTGCTCGATCGCAAGACCCTGGCCCGCCTCGAAAACAAGCTCAAGCCCGGCACGGATCTCGAGACCCTGCAGGGCCCCGCCAATCCGTTGCTCGCCTCCATGGGCAAGCTGGGGCGTGACTACCTGCACCAGCTGATGGAGCTGGAGGTGCCGCAGATCGAGGCCTTCGTCGACATCGAGGATCGCGACGATGAGGGCAAGGTCACCTTGCTGCGGGCCATCCAGAAGGACGTGCTGGAGCTGGCCGAACGGGGGGCAGGCGAGTTCAGCCTCGACGTCAGCCACCACAAGAGCCCCATCGACCCGGCGGACGGCTCCCTGCAGATCCACGCCTGCCACGGCCCCATGCGGGAGCTCGAGGTGCTGCACGACCGCCTGCTGGCGCTGTTCGAGCAGGATCCCACCCTCACCCCCAAGGACGTGGTGGTGATGATGCCGGACGTGAACAGCTACGGCCCCTACATCCAGGCCGTCTTTGGCAAGGAGAGCGGCGGCGCCCGCGGCCGGATCCCCTTCGCGATCTCCGACCGGGCGGCGAGCCAGGAAAGCCCGCTGCTGCAGAGCTTCCTCGCCCTGCTCAGGCTGCCGAACGCCCGCTTCGGGGCGGGGGAGCTGCTCGCCATTCTCGAGGTGCCCGCCGTGCTGCGCCGCTTCGAGCTGGACGACGACGAGTTCAACCAGCTGCGGCGCTGGGTGCAGGAGACCGGCATCCGCTGGGGGCTGGACGACGGCTACCCGGAGCGCTTCGATCTGCCGCGTCTGTCCGGCAACAGCTGGCTGTTCGGCCTGCGCCGCATGCTGCTGGGCTTCGCCATGGGGGACGGCGAGCCCGTGGCCGGGATCCTGCCCTATGCGGACATCGAGGGTCAGCAGGGGCTGGCGCTGGGCAAGCTAGCCTGGTTTGTCGACTCCCTGGCGGAATTTCTGCCCCGGCTGCAACAGGCGCAGCCGCTGCCCGAGTGGCACGCCTGCCTCAACGCGCTGCTGGATCGCTTCTATCTGGCCGACGAGGATGAGGAGCGCCAGCTCCAGCTCATCCGCAGCCAGCTCACCGACTGGCAGGCCCAGCTCGGCGAGGCCCGCTTCGAGCAGGCCATCAGTGCCGACCTGTTGCAGGACTACCTCGGCAGCGTGCTGGGGGAGTCCCGCTCCAGCCAGCGTTTCCTCGCCGGTCAGGTCAACTTCTGCACCCTGATGCCGATGCGCTCAATTCCCTTCCGTCAGGTCTGCCTGCTCGGCATGAACGACGGCGTCTACCCGCGCACCCTGCCTCCCATGGGCTTCGATCTGATGGCGGTGGCCTCGCGGCGCGGGGACCGATCCCGCCGGGATGACGACCGCTACCTCTTCCTCGAGGCGCTCCTCAGTGCCCAGCAGGGGCTCTACATCAGCTATCAGGGGTTCAGCGCCCAGGACAACAGCCAGAAGGTGCCCTCCGTGCTGCTGGCGGAGCTCATCGACTACGTGCGCCAGGGCTTCGTGCTGGCGGGGGATGAAGATCTCGACGACGACACCTCGGGCCAGCGGCTGCTCGAACACCTGATCGTGGCGCACCCCCTCACCCCCTACAGCCCGGCCTACTTTTACCCCGAGCCCGGCTCCGGTCTCTTCACCTATGCCGCCGACTGGCTGCCGGCCCTGAACCCCGAGCGGGGGGCCGCCAACTTCCAGAGCGGCGATCTGCCCCTGCCCGCAGAGTGGGGCAGGGAGCAGGGGCTGGAGCTGGCGGAGCTGCTGCGCTTCTATCGCCAGCCCGCCAGGTACTTCCTCAACCGCCGCCTCAAGGTGTGGTTCGAGCTGGAGGAGGCGACCATCGAAGACAGCGAGCCCTTCGAGCTGGACGGCCTGCAGCACTATCAGCTCAAGGCGCTGCTGCTGGATGCCCATCTGACCGAAGGGGAGAGCGAGGCCCGTCGCCACCGGCTGCAACTCTCCGGCCTGCTGCCGCAAGGGTGGTTCGGCAGCCTGCTGCTGGAGGAGATCGACGGCGAGATGGGCAAGCTGGCGGCGCGGCTGCGTCCCTGGACGGGGGACAAACAGGCGGTGGAGATCGACATTGCCCTGGCCCAGGGGCAGCTTCAGGGCTGGATAGACACCCAGAAGGGACGAGCGCTGGTGGTCAAACCCGGCAGCTTCAACGGCAAGGATCTGCTGCTGGCCTGGATCCAGCACCTTTGCCTCTCATTGAGCAGCGCCCCCGGCGACACCCTGCTGTTCGATGCCAAACAGAGTCTGCGGCTGCCAAGGCTTGCGGCGGACGAGGCGCGGCCCAGGTTGGCGGCCCTGGTGGCTCTCTGGACCCAGGGGATGAAGCGGCCGCTGCCCTTCTTCCCGAGCACCGCCTGGGAGTGGCTCAGGGCGATCGAGAAGGATCCGGCAAAGCCGGAGGAGGCCGACAAGGCGGCGCTTGCCCGCTTCAACGGCGGCTACATGGTGACGGGAGAGGGGCAGGACGTCTATGTCGCCCGCTGCTTCCCGGAACTCGATGACGAGGTGCTGGCCCAGTTGCAGGGGCTGGCCCGTGAACACCTGACCCCGCTCCATCAGGCGCTGGAGGAGTTGCAATAATGGCTAACCCGCTCAATCCCCTGCGTTTTCCCCTCTATGGCGAGCGGCTGATCGAGGCCTCCGCCGGGACCGGCAAGACCTATACCATCGCGGGCCTCTATCTGCGCCTCTTGCTGGGCCACGGCCCGGTTATCGAAGAAGCAGGCGAGGAGGGGGGAGACGCCGGTCAGCCCTGTGCCCACGAGCGTCCCCTGTCGGTGACCGAGATCCTGGTGGTGACCTTTACCGAGGCGGCCACCGCCGAACTGAGGGGGCGGATCCGCGCCCGCATCCACGAGGCGCGTCTCGCCTTTATGCGCGGCCACAGCACGGACACCCTGCTGGCCCAACTGCTGGCGGAGGTGGAGGATCACGACCTGGCGGCCCGTCGCCTGCTGGCCGCCGAGCGGCAGATGGACGAGGCGGCGGTCTTCACCATCCACGGCTTCTGCCAGCGGATGCTCAGGCAGAACGCCTTCGAGTCGGGCGCCCTCTTTGAAACCGAATTTTTGACCGACGACAGCCGGCTCCGGCTGCAGGCGGTGAGTGACTACTGGCGCGCCGAGTTCTATCCGGTGGATCAGCCCCTGGCCCGGGCGGTGCGAAGGCTCTGGTCGAGCCCCGCCGCCCTGCTGCGGGAGATGGGGAGCTGGCTCGACAACGACGAGCTGGAGATCCGCCCGGTGGCGGGGGACGAGACCCTGGCGGCGCGGCACAGCGTCGCCATGGCCCGCATCGGGGCGGTGAAGGCCGGGTGGCTGGCGCAGACGGACGAGATCCGCCGCCAGACCGAGGGGCAGATCAGCCGTTACACCGGCAAGAACTACGAGGGCTGGCTTGCCAAGATTGGCGACTGGGCGCAGGACGAGGCCAGCGGCTACGTCCTCCCCAAGGAGCTGGAGCGCTTCGGCCAGCAGGTACTGGAGGAGAACCTCAAGAAGGGGGGAGCGGTGCCCACCCTGCCGCTCTTTGGCGAGATAGACGTCCTGCTGGCGAGCCGACCCGGCATCCGGGATCTCGTCTTGCAGCGGGCGGCCAGGGTGGTGCGCAGCCGGATGCAGGAGAGCAAGCGCCAGGCCCATCAGCTCTCCTTCGACGATCTGCTGCGGGATCTCGACGGGGCGCTCGGCTCGGGCCTGGGGGAGCGGCTGTGCGAGCGCATCCGCGCCACCTACCGGGTCGCCATGATCGATGAATTCCAGGATACCGACCCCCAGCAGTACCGCATCTTCCACCGCCTTTACGGCGGTCACCAGGACACGGCGCTCCTGATGATCGGCGACCCCAAGCAGGCCATCTACGGCTTTCGTGGCGCCGACATCTTTACCTACATCCAGGCGCGGCGAAATGTGAGCGCCCACTACACCCTGGGGCGCAACTGGCGCTCAAGCCGCGCCCTGGTGGCGGCGGTCAACGGCCTGTTCGAGCGGGCGAAGGATCCCTTCATCTACGAGGCGGACATCCCCTTCCTGCCGGTGGAGGCGCAGGGCAAGAGCCGGGCACTGTTGATCGAGGGGCAGAGCGCCCCCGTGCTGCACTGCTGGCAGCTCACCGGTCAGCCCACCTTCAACAAGGGGGAGTACCAGAGCAGGATGGCCCGCGCCACGGCGGCGGAGATCCATCGCCTGCTCACGCTGGCCCGGGAGGGCAAGGCGATGCTCGGCAGCGAGCCGGTCAGGGCCGGGGATATCGCCGTGCTGGTGCGCACCGGCGCCGAGGGCAAGCTGGTGCAGCAGGAGCTGGCGCGCCTTGCCATCGCCTCCGTCTATCTGTCGAACCGCGAGAGCGTGCTGGCCCAGGTGGAGGCGCGGGAGATCCTGCTGATCCTGCACGCCTGCCAGAACCCGAGCGATGAGCGAAGCCTTAGGGCAGCGCTTGCCACCGGCCTGTTCGATCTCGATGCCAGGGCCCTGGACGCGCTGGCCTCGGACGAGCGGGCCTGGGAGAGCGCGGTGCAGGAGTTCATGGGATACCGCGCGGTCTGGCATCGCCACGGGGTGCTGGCCATGCTGCGGGCCCTGATGCACGGGCGCAACCTCGCCGCCTCCCTGCTGGCGAGCCCCTACGGGGAGCGGCGGCTGACCAACTTCCTCCATCTCGGCGAACTGCTGCAACAGGCGAGCGGCGAGCTGGACGGGGAGTACGCCCTGCTGCGCTGGCTCGGGGAGGCGGTGAGCCAGCCCAACGGCCAGGACGGGGAGCAGATACTTCGCCTGGAGTCCGAGCGGAAATTGGTGCAGATCGTCACCATCCACAAATCCAAGGGGCTGGAGTACCCGCTGGTCTTCCTGCCGTTCATTTGCAGCCACCGCGCCGCCGACACCCCCCTGTTCCACGAAACGGGGGAGGCGGGCAATCGCACCGTGCTCGATCTCACCGGCGCCGAAGAGTCCCTGGCCGAGGCCGACAAGGAGCGCCTCGCCGAAGACTTGCGCCTGCTCTACGTGGCCCTGACCCGGGGGGTCTATGCCACCTGGCTCGGGCTGGCGCCGGTGCGCTCCGGGGCGGGCAAGTCGGAGAAGACCGACCTGCACCGCACCGCCATCGGCTACCTGCTGCAAAAGGGGGAGGAAGGGGACGCCGGGACACTGGCGACCGCCCTCACCGACCTGGCCCAGGCCCTGCCGGGGGTGGCTGTCGGTGAGCCCTCGCTCACCCGCCCGGCCCCGCTGCCCGCCGAAGCGGAGACGCCGGGGGAGCCCAGCGTGCGCGCGTTCCAGGGGCAGCTTGAGCGGGACTGGTGGATCAGCTCCTACTCCGGGCTCGCGGCCCAGGGCAACGGCCACGGCAAGGGGGTGCTGGCCAACCCCGGCTTCGACGACGAGGTGGCCACCGAGGCCGCCGTCACCGTGCAGGAAGAGGAGGCGCCCGCCCCTTCCATCTTCACCTTCCCGAAAGGGGCGCGTCCCGGCACCCTGCTCCACAGCCTGTTCGAGACCATCGACTTCGAGCACGCGAAGGGCGAGTCGCTGGCACAGCACATCGCCGCCCTGCTGACCCAGGAGGGGTTCGACGAAGGCTGGGCCCCCGTGCTGCAACAGCAGGTGGAGGCGGTGCTGGATACCCCCCTTGAGACCGGCCTTGGGGATCCGGTGCGGCTGCGGGATCTGGCCCCCGAGCGCAAACAGGTGGAGCTGGAGTTCTTCCTGCCCATGGGGCGGGTGACGGCACCGGCGCTGACCGCACTCTGCCAGCAGCACGACCCCCTGTCGCGGGGCGGCAAGCCGCTCGGTTTTGCCACCGTGCAGGGGATGCTCAAGGGCTTTATCGATCTGGTGTTCGAGTGGCAGGGGCGCTGGTATCTGCTCGACTACAAATCGAACCACCTTGGCATGAGCCCCGCCGATTACGGCCGCCCGGCCCTGGAGCAGGCCATGCGCGAGCATCGCTACGATCTGCAATACCAGCTCTATTCGCTGGCGCTGCATCGGCTGCTCGCCTTGCGGCTGCCGGGCTACGATTTCGACCGGCATTTTGGCGGGGTCTTCTATCTCTTCCTGCGCGGCATGCCCCAGGGGGGCATTTTCCATGCCAGGCCCAGCCGGGAACTGGTGCAGGGGCTGGACGAGTTGTTTAGTAAAGGTGTGACGTCTGACGATCATCGTTTAGAAAAATCGAACAAGGCAGAGGCATGAGGGGCGAGATGAAGGGCGAAACCATGATAGAGCGGCTGAAAGCCTTGGCGCTGGCGGGGCGCATCCGCCAGCTTGACCTGCAATTTGCCAGGCTGGTGGCCGACCTTGGCGGCTGCCCCGAGCTGGTGCTGGGGGCCGCGCTCGCCTGCCATGAGCTGGGGCGCGGCCACGTCTGCCTGCCGCTGGCGATGCTCGCTCAGGGCGGTGACGGGCAGGGATCCTCGCGCCCCTTCGGGCTGGATCCGGATCAGAGCCGGGATCTGCTGGCGGATCTCGCGGATCCTGCAAGCTGGCCCGCCCTCTTTGCGGCCAGTCCCCTGGTGGGGAGCGAACAGGAGGAGGGGGAGAGCCCCCGCTGGCCCCTGCGACTCTGGGGGGATCGCCTCTACCTCACCCGCTACCACGACTTTGAGCTGGGGGTGGCCCGCCACCTTAGCGCCTTGAGTGAACGGGCCGAATGGCCGGAGATTGCCCCGGCCCTGTCGCGCCTCTTTGCCCGCGACTACGGCCTGGTGTTCGGGGCCTTGCTCAAGGCCCGCCTCGCGCCGGATTTCTCCGTCCGCCACTTTGTGGAGAAGTACCTGGATCTGGTCTTCCCCCATGAGGTGGAGTGGCCCGCCGTGGAGACCCTGCTAAAAAGCGCCCAGGCGGCCAGCGAGCTGGAGCGGCTGGATACCCTGGTGCCCGAGGCGCTCTGCTGCAACGGCCAGAAGCTGGCGGCGGCCACCGCGGCGGCGCGCCCCTTCGCGGTCATCTCCGGCGGCCCCGGCACCGGCAAGACCACCACGGTGGCCAAGCTCCTCGCCATCCTGGTGGAGACCGGCCTGCAAGGGGGCAAGGCCCCGGCGATCCGGCTGGTGGCCCCCACCGGCAAGGCGGCGGCGCGCCTCACCGAGAGTATCGGCGCTGCCCTGCAGGCCCTGGATCTGCCCCCCGAGTGGGTACAGGCCATCCCCACCGAGGCGGGCACCCTGCACCGGCTGCTTGGGGTCATTCCGGGGCGCAGCCAGTTCCGCCATCACAGAGGCAACCCGCTGCACCTCGACCTGCTGGTGGTGGACGAGGCCTCCATGGTGGACCTGCCCATGATGGCGCGCCTGCTGGACGCGCTGCCCCGCCATGCCCGCCTCATCCTGCTCGGCGACAAGGATCAGCTCGCCTCGGTGGAGGCGGGGGCCGTGCTCGGGGATATCTGCAGCTTTATCGAGCAGGGCATCAGCCCGGCGCAGGCGGATTGGCTCTCCCGCCAGACCGGCTATCGCCTGCAGGGCACGCCAGCGGGGGCCAGTGTGCGCGACAGCCTCTGTTTGCTCTCCAAGAGCTGGCGCTTTGACCAGCATTCGGGCATAGGCCAGTTGGCGCGGGCCTGCAACAGCGGCGACGGGGCGGCGGTGGAGGCGGTCTGGGGTATGGGCTTTGCCGATATCCGCCTGCACCCCTGGGCGGGGGAGGCTTACGACGCCTTGATTGCCCAGGGGGTCGCCGGTTACGGCAGCTACCTCAAGGCGGCCCGGGCCGGCGAGGATCCGGCGGCGGTGTTCAAGGCGTTCAACGGCTTCCAGATCCTCTGCGCCCTGCGGGACGGCCCCTTCGGGGTGACGGGGCTCAACGAGCGGCTCGAACTGGCCCTCGCCAAGGCAGGGCTGATCCAGCGTGACGGCGACTGGTATGCGGGCCGTCCGGTGATGGTGGTGCGCAACGACCACGGGGTCGGCCTCTACAACGGCGACATGGGGCTCTGCCTGCCCGATGACACCGGTCGCCTCAAGGTGTGGTTCGAGCAGCCGGACGGCACCCTGCGGGCCCTGCTGCCCAGCCGCTTGCCCCCCCATGAGACGGTCTACGCCATGACCATCCACAAATCCCAGGGCTCGGAGTTTGCCCATACCGTGCTGGTGCTGCCCGACAGCCCCAGCCCGCTCCTGACCCGCGAGCTGGTCTACACCGGCATCACCCGCGCCAAGGCCCGGCTCGATCTCTACGGCGATCGCGCTCTGCTGGCACAGGCCGTGCGGAAAAAGACCGAGCGGTATTCCGGATTGGCGGAGAGGTTGGACCTGTAGGTTATTTTATTATTTATGCTTGATTTGGGTTTTTAGTTGAATATTAGTGTCGGGTTTTTATTATCATGTGATAGGTTTTATTATGAAGATGGCTACTGAAGTTTTAATATTTTAAATGATGGTTCTTTGCGAGGGTTATACTATGAAATTAGATAGATTAACATTGAAGAATTTTCGTTGTTATAAAGAAAAAACATTTGTATTTCACCCAGGCATTAATCTAATTGTCGGGCAGAATGCAACAGGAAAAACTACAATATTGGATGCAATATCTATTGCGATTGCAACATGGTTTCTTGGATTTAGAAAAAAATTGGATGGAAGGGGGATTTTACCATCTGATGCAACACTGATTCATTCTATACAGGGTGGTGAATCAACTTTTTTTGAAGCTTGGCCTGTAGAGGTTTCTGCTACAGGGATGATTGGTGATAAGAGTATCCATTGGGAGAGAACGAAGACCTCTGAGGCTGGTAATACCCGTTATGGACAAGCTGTTGCATTAATAAAAGAAGCAAAATATTGTGATGAGCTATTAGATGAGGAAATAAATCTCCCTCTGATAAGTTATTATGGAACGATGCGACTTTGGCAAGATCCTAGAGCTAGGAAGGTTAAAGTAAACCTATCTAAAACGTATAGGCCAACTCGTTTAGATGGGTATCTACACAGCGTAGATCCTCGAATTTCTGTAAAGGAATTTATTCAGTGGTTTGCTAAGCAAGAATGGCGTTCTTTTCAGCAAGGGCAAGAGACAGTAATATTGAATATTGTTCGAAAGGCTGTTTTGAACTGTATCGATGGTGCTATAGAATTGCGATATGATGCTGGTAGAGAAGAGCTTTTATTAACGACAAAGGAACATGGGACGCAGCCTTTCCATATTCTTAGTGATGGCCAGAGATCTATATTGGCACTAGTCGCAGATATTGCACAGAAAGCAGCAAGGTTAAACCCACATCTTGGGGAAGATATTCTTAAGAAAACATCAGGCATTGTATTGATTGATGAGCTGGATCTGCATTTACACCCATTGTGGCAGCGTACTATTATCGAAAAATTACGTGAAACATTTCCTCTTATTCAATTCATATGTACTACGCATTCCCCATTTCTAATTCAATCCTTAAGATCTGGAGAGGAGTTAATTATGCTTGAAGGTCAGCCAACAGCTGAACTTGCAAATAAAACTCTTGAAGATATATCTGTTGGTATTATGGGTGTTGAATCAGTGGAGACTAGTGATAGATATTCCTGATTACCCATGATTAGCAGTCACCACGAGCTATACTGATCTTACGTACAGTTACTGAGGTGCGAGATCATGGCC